>CAMZDU010000012.1 GCA_947305445.1 uncultured Selenomonadales bacterium | reverse complement strand
GAGAGCGCGATATTTTTTGTAAACGGGCACGAGCTGACGAACAGCGCGTTCACTGTTGAAACGACGCGTGTTAAGTTCCAAAACTTTTTTGCGGTCGACGACAATTTTAAGCACCTTGTCAATTTCGGGCGCGAAAGTCGGATAATCAATTTCGGGGTCGGCATACGACGCGGCACGGCAGATATAATCGATGTGGCCGAGCGCGTCGAAATCGGCAACGGCAACTTCTGCGGCCATTTGCCGAAAATATTTGCGGTAAGCGGTCTCCTTGTCTTTATCGGCGTAAAATTCGGGATAGTAAATATCCAAATCGTCGACGAGATGAATTGAGCCGATAACGAAGTCGAAATCAGCCTGCGCTAAAAAATTTTCGTTGGCAATTCGTGCGAACTTCCGCAAGCCGACTTCCACGCCGATCCGACAATTTTCACCGCGAAAATTTTTGTACTCGCTCATGTAAGTCGCAGGGTCGAAGGTAAATTCCCCGTCATCATTGACGACGCCGAAGTCAAAATGCTCCGTGAAGACGACGCCCAAATTTAAATCGGCTGCTCGCGCTAAAGCTTCAGTCGCAGTCATTTCGGAGTCGGCGGAAAATTTTGTGTGTATGTGTGAATCGAAAATCATTTCCGTCCTCCTTATCAAGGTCGCGGCGTCATGGGGGTGACAACTCCGAATTTGTAGCCCCAATCGCGCAAGAAGTGAATAATTTCCGGCAAAGCTTTGACTGTTTCCGAATTGTCGCTCTTGACGTGCATAAGAAGTATGACGGTGCGCGGCGGGTCGTCGCCCAAAGAATACAGCACGTTGTTAATTTGCTCGGAGGCGTTCGGATTGGCGACGGTGGCGTCTTCGGTCAGCGCATTCCAATCGTGTTCGATATAACCGCAATCGTCAATCATGGTGTAATAATTCGCGTTGAACATTGTGCCCGCGCCGCCGGGTGCACGGATTATAAACGGGCGCACGCCGATGACATTTCTAATCGCGATATCGGTTTGAATGATTTGTTCCATGAATCCCCACGGAGTTTTATAAAGCTCGTCGTAGCGATGATTGTAGCTGTGATTGCCAATGGCGTGGCCTTCGTTGAAGATGCGCTTTAAGACAGCGGGATTGGCTTCGACCATATTGCCGCAGACGTAGAAAGTCGCCTTAACGTTTTCGGCTTTGAGGATGTCGAGTATCTGCGGCGTGATTTTGTCGTCGGGGCCGTCGTCGAAAGTCAGATAAACGACCGACTCGTCACGATACGGCTCAAGATACGGCAAAGCAACGGGCAAACCTTTTTCCTGCCGCTCCCACAAAATGTATCGGTCATAAACCGGCACGGTCGGCTCGCTCAGTTGCAAGTTCGACAAATCGTCCGAGGCCAACACGTAATCTTGACCGGCTTGAGCTTCGGGCACGGGTTCGACGGGTTGCTGTTCGTCGGGAGTCTGCGTCGGCTCTGCAGGTTTGTTGACGGGCTTATCGATTTTGGCCGGCTTGTTGACGGGTTTGTCGGAGTATTCGGCAGTCGCCACCTCCGTGGGAATTTGATTGACGTCGGTCGCTGTCTGTTGATACATACAGCCGACAAAGCACGTCGTCAACAAAATCGTCAGCATCGTATAAAAAAATTTATTCATGTGATCTCCTCGTGAAAATTTTTTGAAACTTGACGCTAACTATAACGCAACCGGCAATTTGAATCAAGAAAAATTTTTCGGCGGCGGGCAGTCAAAGTTTCCAACGGCGAAAAAAATCCCGCCACTCGTCATGAGCAACGGGATTTTTTTTGTCGTCAGATTATCGGCGAGCGCAATCGCGCCGCGTAAAAATTTCGTCGCAGATTAAAGGTGCGGGCCGGCGGCGACAAGAGCTTTGCCCGCCGCGTTGTATTCGTACTTCTTGAAGTTTTTGATAAAGCGGCCTGCCAAATCTTCGGCGCGGCGATCCCATTCGGTCGGGTCGGCATAAGTGTTGCGCGGGTCGAGAATTTCGGTCGCAACGCCTTCGAGGACGGTCGGAATTTCCAGGTCGAAGATTGCAATCTTTTTGGTCGGAGCGTTCTTGATTGCGCCGCCGAGGATAGCGTCAATGATGCCGCGGGTGTCTTTAATGGAAATGCGCTTGCCGGTGCCGTTCCAGCCGGTATTGACGAGGTAAGCTTTCGCGCCGCTCTTTTCCATACGTTTGACGAGTTCTTCGGCGTATTTGGTCGGGTGCAGTTCCAGGAACGCCTGACCGAAGCACGCGCTGAAAGTCGGAGTTGGCTCGGTGATTCCGCGCTCGGTGCCGGCAAGTTTGGCCGTAAAGCCGCTCAAGAAATAATACTTCGTCTGCTCGCTGTTGAGAATCGAAACGGGCGGCAAAACTCCAAATGCGTCCGCGCTGAGGAAGATGACGGACTGCGCAGCCGGACCGTGGCTGTCGGGGCGGACGATGTTTTTGATATGGTAAATCGGATAGCTGACGCGGGTGTTCTCCGTGACGGATTTATCGGCGAAATCGATTTTGCCGTCCTTGTCGACGGTGACGTTTTCAAGCAGAGCATCGCGACGAATTGCGTTGTAAATATCAGGCTCGCTGTCTTTGTCGAGGTTGATGACTTTTGCGTAGCAACCGCCCTCAAAATTGAAAACGCCGGTATCGTCCCAACCGTGCTCGTCGTCGCCGATAAGCAAACGTTTCGGGTCGGTGGAGAGCGTTGTTTTGCCCGTGCCGCTAAGTCCGAAGAAAATAGCCGTGTTCTCGCCGTTCATATCGGTGTTGGCGGAGCAGTGCATCGCGGCAATACCTTTAAGCGGCAGGAAGTAGTTCATCATGCTGAAGAGGCCTTTTTTCATCTCACCGCCGTACCAAGTGTTCAAAATGACTTGCTCTTTGTCGGTGATGTTGAAGACGGTAGCGGTTTCGGAATTGAGGCCGAGTTCTTTCCAGTTGGTGACTTTAGCTTTGGAGGCGTTGAAGACGACGAAGTCAGGCTCTTGGTCGAATTCCGCTTGATTCTTCGGACGAATAAACATATTCGTGACAAAATGCGCCTGCCAAGCCACTTCGAGAATGAAACGAATCTTCATGCGGGTATCTTTATGCGTGCCGCAGAATCCGTCGACGACGAAAAGACGTTTGTTGGACAGTTCCTCGATCGCGAGTTTTTTGAGAGCTTTCCACGACTCGACAGAGCATTTTTTGTTATCGTTCTTGTACTCGTCAGTCGTCCACCAAATTTCGCCGGGTGCGCCTTCTTTGGTCGTGTCGTCGTAAACGATAAATTTGTCCTTGGGTGAGCGGCCGGTATAGATGCCCGTCATAACGTTGAGTGCGCCGAGTTCAGTCTCTTGCGCCACATCGTAGCCGGTAAGCCCCGGTTTGGTCTCCTCGTTGAAGAACACTTCGTACGTCGGATTGTAAATAATTTCAGTCGTGCCGGTGATACCGTACTTTGTCAAATCGAGTTGTGCCATAACTGTTACCTCCGTAATTTTTTTGTTAATCGCTTAAGCAATAATAAACCGTTGAAAATTGATTGTCAATTACAGTTAGAATAATATCATCTAAATTACGCGACGTGTTATCAACTTGGAATGAGGAATTTAACCAAATATTCTCAAACGGCAACAGGATATTTCCGGCATTGACAGAAATATTTTCTCTGCATGCGGGCGCGACTTGAGTACGAGCTAAATTTCAAATACAATCGAGAAAATTTAAGACTTTGAGGCTTGATTATGTGATTCGCACTCCCTCTGCTGAGACCATTTTTTTTTGCGAATGGAGCTGATTGCTTTGAACACTGCACGCGACGAGCTGAAAGAAATTTTGGCGGCGATTTCTGAGCGTGACGAGAAAAAATTTTCTGCGCATGTCGATTTAAAAAATTTGATGGACATCGGCTACGACGAGACGACCGACGTTTTGGCTGACAACTGCGCCAAATTTCACGAGCTGTATCCGAAAGATTTGTTCTTCAAATTCGGCGCGACGGTTCTGCGCTTTTACAACGAAAAATTTCGCGGCGTGCACCTCGGACTGATTCGCAAAGTTATTGCCGCGTATTTCGACGGAAGTTTTGCCGAGGCGAAAAATTTTTCTGAAACTCCGATAAAATTTCTTGCCGCCGAGCTGAAAAGACTTCTTGAAGCACTGCACGCGGACATAGGCGACGAAAAAATTTCCGGCGACAAAGCGACGCTTGCCGTTAAAATGGTCGGCGACACTTCGAGCTACGGCCACATGATCGGCGTGTTGAACTTCGTTTTGGAATTCGACAGGCGCGACGACCGCTGGAAACTCCACAAAATAAAAAACGTCGAGGAGCTTGTTCCGCCGATACTCGACATTGCCGAAAGATTTTGGCCGGCCTCGTGGGACTTGGGAATCAAATTATGACGACGAATTTTTCCGGCAGAAGTTGAAAATTCATGTTGACTGCTTTTAAGGTACCGTGTATCATTTGCTTACAGGTACCTTAAATTTTTTTGGAGGCATCGACCATGAGCAACGACAATTTTATGAAGGTGTTCCTTGAGGCGTATTACCTCATGCACAACTATAGCACGATATGGTACAGAAAAAATTTCAGCGGCATGGATCCTAAACAAGGACAGGGACGAATTTTGTCAGCACTGCGCCGCAACCGAACCATCAGCCAAAAAGAACTTGGTTTGATGTTGGATATTCGGCCGCAGTCACTGGGCGAGCTGTTGCAAAAATTGGAGAACAACGGCTATATCACGCGGCACCGTTCGTCGGCGGACAAGCGTGCGCTGATTGTCGAGCTGACGGCCAAGGGCGAATTTTTTCAGCGGCAAAGACCTGATTACGACAAACTTTTCGTCGACTTGAATGCCAAGGAGAAGGAGTTGCTTTCTCAATCGCTGGGAAAAATTTCCAAGCGGCTCTACGAAGTTATAGAGGACGAAACTGCCGACGATTTTTATTGACGGCACCGATGAAAAAATTTCTTCTGCAGGAGTGAAAATTATGACGACAAACTCCGAGCGGCGCAAGATGCTCGACGATGTGTTTAACGCGTTTACAATTCTCGGCCGCGGCAATTACGTTTCGGTCTGCGACGTGAAAGGCAACCTGTTGCGCTACAGCCGTGCCGCAGTAGAACTGTTCGGCCTGCCGGGCGAATACATTTCCGTCGGCGATATCGATTGGAGCAATTACATACACCCCGAAGACAGATTCAACCATACGCGCATGATGAAGGCTCTTCTCGGCGGCGAGCAGTGCAGTTACGATTTGACATATCGCACGCGCCTAAAGGACGGCACCTATGCCAAGCTCCGCTACATCGGCGCGACAATTAACGGCGCGGACGGGAAGCCGGAAATTGTCGGCGGCATCATGATTAACGAAGGCTTGACCGAAAGCACGGATCCCGTCACGCTGCTCAGAAATCGTTACGGCTTTTTTCGCGACCTGTCGGCCGCCGTCGAGCTGAAGCGGTCGTGCGTCGTCGTGTTGTGCGGAATTAACAAGATGAACGCCATAAACGATGAGCACGGCTATCTTTTCGGCAATTCCGTTTTGCAACAGGCGGGCTGGCTTCTGCAGGAGGTTGTCGGGCAGGAAGGCACGGTTTATCGCATGGACGGCGCAAAGTTCGCATTCCTGACCGAAAGTCTTTCGCCCGAAGAAGTCGCCGTCAAGTATGAAAAACTTCGCCGAGCCGCTCAAGCGGGTTTGCCCGTGGAAAATGTCCGTCAAGTGCTCTCCATTAACGGCGGCATGATTCATTTTGACGGCGGCTCCTCCGACGAGCGCACTATTTACGCTTGCTTGAGTTTTGCTTACAACGACTCGAAATTTTATCACAACGGCAAGCTCGTCAACTACAACGGCGCAATCGGCATGAACGCGCATGATTCTTTGGAACTGCTCGACGAAGTGCGCGATTGCATTCTTATGGACTGCAAAAATTTTTCCCTGCGCTATCAGCCGGTGTTTGACGCCGCGACCGAGAAATTGACTTCGATTGAGGCGTTGCTCTGTTGGCAAAGTGAACGATTCGGAGATGTGCCGCCGTCGGCTTATGTGCCGGTGCTGGAGCGCGATTATCTGTTTGAGGAGCTGGGTTATTGGATTTTGCGCCACGCCATGGAAGACGGCCTCAAGCTTTTGAAACGCAAGCCGGACTTGATGATAAATGTAAACATTTCGCCCGCGCAAATCGTCGACGACTTGCTGTTCGAGGAGATTGACAAAATTTCAGCGTCGGTCGGCTTCCCGCCGAAAAATCTTTGCTTCGAGTTGACGCAGAGTTGCCGACTGATTGAACCGGACATCTTGCGGCGAATCGTCCGCGCACTCAAGCGCAAAGGCATTCTCTGCTTGATTGACGACTTCGGCAGCGGCGTCGCGTCGATTGATTTTCTGCGCGACCTTTCGCCGAATTTCATCAAACTCGAACGCGATTACATCACAAACATAAAAGAGCCGGGCAATTTGCAAATCGTGCGTCATCTGTCGGAGCTGGCCTCGGAGCTGGGGACGCAGGTCTGCTTGAAGGGCGTGGAAAACACCGCAATCCGCGACACGATAAAAAAATTTCCGATAAAGAACGTGCAGGGCAACTTCTACTCCGAAGCGATTACACTAGACGAACTCGCGGCAAAATTTTTGTAAGTCGTGCCGACGAATTTTGTACGGCTTATCGACAAAAAATCTTATAAATATTCCTGCATGTATTATCTCGTGTAAAACATGCAGGATATTTTTATTTTGTAGCAGTGTGAACTACGCCCGCCTGATTACGAAACAATTTTTCCCATTGCAAATTGCAATTCGTGCGGCGTTGTGGCAAAATATTTTCGGAAGGAGGTGTTCGCATGGACGTGATTGCACTGGTAGGACCGAGCGGCACCGGCAAAAGTCATCGTGCGTTGCAGGTGGCTCGCGAACACGGAGCCGACGCTATTATCGACGACGGAATTTTGATTAAGGACGGACACATCATCGCCGGCGAATCCGCCAAAACCGAAAAGAGCAAAATCATGGCGGTTCGACGAGCGATATTTGTTCTGCCCGGTCACGCCGACGACGTGCGCGAGGCTATCAAAAAAATTCAGCCGCACAGAATTTTAGTTATCGGTACGTCGGAAAGCATGGTGCGCAAAATCACCGAGAAGCTTAAGTTGCCGTCAATTCAACTTATCATCCGCATAGAAGACATCGCGTCCCGCACGGAAATTGCCGCCGCACAATTTCATCGCCTAAAAGAGGGCAAGCACATTATCCCCGTGCCGACGATTGAACTAAAGCCGCACTTCTCCGGCTATCTGGTCAACCCGTTGCAATCAATCTTCAAGCAATCGAACGTTCGTCGACGCAAGCTCGGCGAAAAATCAATCGTGCGTCCGGTCTTCAGCTACTACGGCAAGCTCATAATCGACGACAAAGTTATTCTCTCAATCGTCGAGAAAATCATTCGCGCTCGCGACTTCGTTAAGACGCTCAAAAACGTGACGGTTAAGCATCTGTTGCGCGGGGAGGAAGACCGCGGCCTGACAATTTCCTGCGAAGTCGTGCTCAGTTACGGCAACCATATCCCGACGCTGATTCGGCAGACGCAGAGCACCATTCGCGAGGCGGTCGAGTTCACCACTGGTATGATTGTCCACGCAGTCGATATAAGCGTTCGCGCCCTGTATATCGAGCCGCGACCCGGCTTGCGCGGAAAATTTTTCTGACACCGACAAAATTATATAAACGGTTAACATTCGCTAAGGAGGAATTTTTTTATGGCAGAAATTAAAATCGTCAAGGCCACAACTCTCAAGTCCAAGCCCGACGTTTCAAAAATCGGATTCGGCACGCACTTTACCGACCACATGTTCGTTATGGATTACGATGCCGCGCAAGGTTGGCACGACGCCCGCATTGTTCCGCACGAAAAAATTTCAATCGATCCGGCCAACGCCACGCTTCATTATGGCCAGGCGATTTTTGACGGTCTCAAGGCTTATCGTAACGGCAACAAAGCTGTCGTCTTCCGCGCAACCGACCACCTTAAACGCCTGAACGTTTCCGCGAAAATTTTAGACATACCCGAAATTCCTTTTGACGTTATGCACGCGGGCTTGATGAAACTTATCGACATCGACAAGGACTGGATTCCGACCGAAAAGGGGCAAAGTCTTTACATTAGGCCGTTCGTCTTCGCAACTGATGAGGTCTTGGGCGTGAGCGTCAGCAAGAAATACAAGTTCATTATAATTTTGTCGCCCGTCGCCGCTTACTACGCTCACGGCTTCGCGCCCGTTAAAATTCTCGTCGAAGACAAATACGTCCGCGCAGTCCGCGGCGGATTGGGCGCGGCCAAAACTCCGGCCAATTACGCGGCCAGTCTGCACGCGGGTCTTGTCGCACACAAAATCGGCTTCGACCAGGTGCTCTGGCTTGACGGCGTGGAGCGCAAATATATCGAAGAAGTCGGCTCGATGAATATTCTGTTCAAAATCAACGGCGAAATCGTCTCGCCCAGTCCGCAAATTCAGACGTCGATTTTGGACGGCATCACGCGCCGCACGGTCAATCAAGTTGCCAAAGCGTGGGGAATGCCCGTTGTCGAGCGCAGAATTTCAATCGACGAGATCATTGCCGCACACGAGGACGGCCGCTTGGAAGAAGTCTTCGGCTCCGGCACGGCGGCTGTAATTTCTCCGGTCGGTGTCCTGCGCTACAAGGAGCAGGATTACGTCATCGGCGACGGCAAAATCGGTGCCTTCGCGCAAAAAATGTATGACTTTATCGAAGGCCTGCACGTCGGCGAAGTTGAAGACACTTTTGGCTTTGTCGAAGTTGCCGGTCAGTACTGATAAACTTCTGCAAGCAAAAACCCCTGGGTAATTTTTTTTTGCGAGATGATTTGACATGGAAAAATTTTTTGAGTTCAAAGCACGCGGCACGAATCTGCGCACGGAAATCATTGCGGGGATAACAACTTTCCTGTCAATACTTTACATAGTTATCGTCAATCCGACAATTTTCAGCGCGGGCGGCATGGACTTCGGCGGCGTGTATTTTGCAACGATAATTGCAACGGCGACGGCCACACTGATAATGGGCGTGGCGGCGAATTATCCGATAGCGATTGCGCCGGGACTGGGCATCAACGCGTGGCTGGTCTACACGGTGATTTTGACACAGGGCGTGGCGTGGTATGAGGCTCTCGGCGCGGCGGCAATCTCTTCGGGAATTTTTATCTTGCTGACCGTCACAAAATTTCGCGAGCTGTTTATAAACTCAATTCCCCAGCCGCTCAAGCTGTCAATGGGCGTGGGTATCGGAATGTTCGTTAGCTTCATCGGTTTGCGCAACAGCGGGCTGATTGTCACATCGGAGGCAACGTCTGTCGCGGCGGGCAATTTTTCCGAGCCGACGGCGTACATGACGCTGATAGGATTGCTCGTGACGATGATACTCATGGTTTTGCGCGTCAAGGGTTCGATTTTCTTGGGCATGATTTTTACGGCGGTGAGCGCATTGGCGTTGGGGCATTGGCATTTGCCGGAAAATTTTTTCGCCGCGCCGCACGGCTTCGACCAAACATTTTTAAAGCTGAGTTTTGCAAACGTGTCCGCGCTCTCCGAAATAATCTTCGTGTTGCTCTTGGTGACGCTGTTCGACACGACGGCTACGATGTTGGGGGTCGGTCGACAAGCCGGCTTGATTAAAGGCAATCATTTTCCGAACTTGAAAAGCGCATTGCTCGCGGATTCGATTGGAAGTTTTATCGGCGCGTTTTGCGGCACGGGTCCGACGTCGGCATTCGTCGAATCGGGAACGGGAGTCGCAGTCGGCGGGCGGACGGGTTTTACGTCGGTGGTAACGGCGATTTTGTTTCTGCTACTGATTTTTTTCGAGCCGCTCGCCCGCTCAATTTCTCTCATGCCGGCAATCTCCGCGCCCGCGCTGATTTTGACTGGAGCATTTATGATAGAGGGCGTGCGCGAAATTAATTGGTCGGACAGTACAGAATCGTTCCCAGCGTTTTTTACAATGCTTTTAATGCCGCTGACTTACAACATTTCCAACGGCGTCGGCGTTGGAATAATCTTATACGCGATATTGAAAACGATTAACGGTCAACGCTCGCAGGTGCCGCCATTGCTGTACGTGTTGTCGATTTTATTTGCGGGCGAGCTTGCGTTTTCATGAGCCGCAAAAAAAATTTCTCCCGCAACGAATTGCGGGAGTTTTTTTTCAATGAGTATCAGTTGAGGACGGACAAATTTTCGACAGCGGACAGTCGGAGCATTTCGGGTTGCGCGCCCGACAAACTTCTCGGCCGTGCCAAATCAACCAGTGATGAGCGTCAGCCCATTTGTCGCGGGGAATAATTTTCTGCAGACCGCATTCGACTTCCAACGGCGTCTTGCCTTCGGCCAGTTTCATGCGATTGGCCAGTCGGAAGACGTGCGTGTCGACTGCAATTGCCGGCTTCTTGAAGGCGACACTTGTAACGACGTTTGCAGTCTTGCGTCCGACGCCGGGCAACTTTAACAGCTCGTCGAAGTCGTGAGGCACTTCGCCGCTGTAACTCTCCAGCAAAATTTTCGACGTTTCGAGAATGTGTTTGGCTTTGGCTCGGAAATAGCCGCACGGTCGAATAATTTCCTCCAGCCGCGCTTGTCCGAGTGACAAAATTTTTTCGGGCGTGTTTGCCAGCGGAAAGAGCACTTGCGTGACTTGATTGACGCGTTTGTCGGTGCACTGCGCGGACAAAATCACGGCGACCAGCAATTCAAAAGTCGAGTTGAATTTCAGCTGAGGCACCGCGCCGCGATAAGTCTCCTCCAAAATTTTGAGTTCGTCGAGTAAAATTTTTTCGTCCATGGTAACTCCCATCAAAAGCGTTGCAAATTATTCGTCGTGTTTACAAAAAAATTGGAGACGCCGCATTTGGTGCCCCCCGATAATTTCTGCACGAGATGATTTATTTGCGTGTGAAAGTTTTGTCGATGATTTCTCCGGTCGCGCCGGGTACGCCCAAACTTTTGCCGTCTTGGAACAGTTCAACCGCGCCGGCGTTTCCGAAACGAAAAGTTATATTGTCCTTGCCTTCCCAAGAGAGCGTTTGACCGGCGTCGATTATGCCCTCTTGAACGACCGCGCCGTCAACGGTTACGAGCGTCCAGCATTCGTTGTTGAAACGAGCCTGAATCGTCAAGCCGTCGCTTTTTTGAGCGGGATTGGCGTTGGCGAC
>CAMZDU010000011.1 GCA_947305445.1 uncultured Selenomonadales bacterium | reverse complement strand
TTGTCTACCTGATTAGACGTTTTTACATATTTTACGCTACTGTTACTAACTCCTTACCAGTGATAATGCGCGAAGGCCTTGTTGGCCTCGGCCATTTTGTGAGTATCTTCTTTCTTTTTGATGGATGCGCCCGTGTTATTGGCCGCGTCCATAAGTTCGCCGGAAAGTCTTGCGTCCATAGTTTTTTCGCCGCGCAGTCTGGCATAGTTGACGAGCCAGCGGATACCGAGCGTTTGACGACGGTCGGGGCGAACTTCGACGGGGACTTGATAGTTGGCACCGCCGACACGACGGGCGCGCACTTCCAAAACGGGCATAACGTTTTTGAGTGCCGTCTCGAAGACTTCCAGCGGGTCTTTGCCGGTCTTTTCGCGGATGGTCTCGAAGGCGTCATAAACCACGCGCTGAGCAACGCTCTTTTTGCCTGAGAGCATGACTTTATTGATGAACTTCGCAACCGTCTTTGAGTGGTAGACAGGATCCGGCAGAACGTCGCGTTTAGGCACAGAACCTTTTCTTGGCATTCTTGATCCTCCTTTAACAGTTATGGGTGAGGAGTTTTTTTATTGCTTCCCCTACTTTCCCAATTCCCTGCTTCCTTGATTATTTTTTCTTAGCCTTGGCTTTCTTTGCGCCGTATTTGGAACGCGCCTGCTTGCGATCCTGGACGCCGGCGGTATCGAGTGAGCCGCGAATGATATGATAGCGAACACCCGGCAAATCCTTGACACGGCCGCCGCGAATGAGAACAACGCTGTGCTCCTGCAGATTATGCCCGATGCCGGGGATATATGCAGTGACTTCAATAGCGTTGGTCAAGCGGACACGCGCAACCTTGCGAAGTGCCGAATTCGGTTTCTTGGGCGTCGTCGTGTAAACGCGAGTGCACACGCCGCGCTTTTGCGGACATTCTTTCAGAGCCGGAGCCGTCGATTTTTCGTCGAGACTCTGACGACCTTTGCGCACTAATTGATTGATGGTTGGCATGCGCCCACCTCCTTCCAAAATTTTCATGCCTGATAAAAGCGGCGTAATATTATCACCGCGAAAAATGCTTGTCAAGGTTTATTTGACGCGACTTTTATTGACAACGCGTCTATTAGTAAAAATTGTAAGCAAAAATTTTTGGCGGCATCAGAAGTTTAAACATTCGCAGAAAGTTTTTTGCAAACTTCGCTATTACTCTGACAAGCAAAAACTTCAGGAATATGTTAAAAATAATAGCGGCTATTTTTTCACGACGCTCAAAATCGAATCCTTGTCGATGACGTAACCATTTGCCATAAAAAATCGACAGGAACGTTTCGGCTACTTTTGTTGATTCAGCCGTAAGCTTACAGTTTTTTTTGCAGGAAAAATTTATCGGCGGCAGAATATTTCCCGCCGACAATTAATTTTGGAAGGGTGAAAACTTTTATGGACAGCGTTAAAATCGGACTGCTTGGCGCAGGAACAATCGGCGGCTCCGTTATCGAAGTTTTACAAAATAACCGCGACATCATCTCGCAGAGGGCGAACACCGCCATTGAAATTAAAAATATTCTCGTCCTGCCGCGTGAGATTGAGGGCTTACACAAACGCGGATTACCCGCCACGAACAACTACGACGAAATTTTAAACGACCCCGAAATTAAAATCGTCGTCGAGCTGATGGGCGGCGTCAATCCCGCGAAAGATTTTATACTCAAAGCCATGGCGCACGGCAAACACGTCGTCACCGCCAACAAAGATGTCGTCGCGCAATTCGGCCACGACCTCTTTGAGGCGGCGGCTCAGCATCAAATTGATTTTCTGTTTGAAGCGGCTGTCGGCGGAGCGATTCCGATTATTATGCCGCTTAAACGTTCGCTCACCGCCAACAGAATCACGGAAATTCTTGGCATTGTCAACGGCACGACAAATTATATGCTCACGAAGATGAGTGACAGCGGCGCGGATTATGACACCGTGCTCAAGGAGGCGCAGGCTCACGGCTACGCGGAGGCCAACCCCGCCGCCGACGTGGAGGGAAAGGACGCCGCCCGCAAGATTGCAATTCTCGCGTCGATTGCCTTTAACAGTCGCGTGAAGTTCGAGGACGTGTCGGTTGAAGGTATTACGCACCTCACGCCCGAAGATATAATTTATGCGGCGGAGCTAGGTTACGTCGTCAAACTTCTGGCCGTCGGTCGCGACACGGAGCAAGGCGTTGACGTGCGTGTCAATCCCGTCCTGTTGCCCAAGGAGCACCCGCTTGCGGCTGTCGGCGGCGTCATGAACGCGGTCTTCGTGCGCGGCTGGCCGATTGAAGAGGCGATGTTCTTCGGACCCGGCGCGGGCAAGCCGACTGCTTCGGCCGTCGTCAGCGACATAATCGAGATTGCTCGCGGGCTGTCACGCGGCGCGGCCGGTCGTTTCGGTTGCACGTGTTATCATCACCGCGCAATTTGTCCCGTCGCGGAAAGCGTCTCGTCGTATTACATTCGACTGCTCGTCGAAGACAAACCTGGCGTCCTCGGCAAAATCGCCACGACTTTCGGCAACGTCGATGTCAGCTTGAAGTCGGTCGTGCAGACGAAAACCAAGCTTGAAGATCACGTCGAGCTTGTCGTCATAACTCACGCGGTCAAGCACAAAAATATTTTGGAGGCGCAGGCGGCATTAGATATTTTGTCGGTCGTCGATAAAATTATTAACGTTCTGCGTGTTGAGTGAGCCGCCATGAAAAAATTTACGGACAATCAAAATTGTACGCTCGTTCGCGTGCCTGGAACAAGTGCCAACTGCGGTCCCGGCTTCGATTGCTTGGGCGTGGCGACGACAATTTATAATTACTTGGACTTGACGCTTTTGCGAACCGGACGCGTTGAAGTCGAGTCGTCGGGCATAGGCTCGGAAAATATTCCCCGCGGCAGACGAAATCTCACGTGGCAAGCAATTCGCCGACTGCTTAAAGAAGTCGGACGCGAAGAAGAATTTAAAGGCGCGATTATCCGCACGAAAAGTAATGTGCCGATTTCCCGCGGACTCGGCTCCAGCTCCACGGCAATCGTCGCGGGCTTGACTGCCGCCAATAAAATTCTCGGCTCGCCGTTAGACAAAAACGACCTTCTTCGCTTGGCTACGGAATTGGAAGGGCACCCCGACAACGTTGCACCGGCAATTTTCGGCGGCTTTACGGTCAGCGTTATGGACAAAGGCGCAGTTCAGACGTTCAGCTTCCTGCCGCGCATCAAATTGAAACTCATCGTCGCCGTGCCGGAGTTCGAGCTGTCGACGCGGCTGGCGCGAAAAGTTTTGCCAAAAAACGTCGCACTTAAGGACGCAATCTTCAACGTCAGTCGTGCGTCAATGTTGGTCGCCGCGCTGGTCGAAGGTCGCGAAGAACTTTTGCCGCTTGCCTTCGACGACGCACTTCATCAGCCGTATCGAAAGAAACTTGTCCCCGGCATGACGGAAGTTTTCGACGCGGCAAAATCGGCGGGCGCACTCGGCGCGGCAATTTCGGGCGCAGGTTCATGTTTAATTGCATTCACGTCGGCACGCAGTGGCTTGGAACAAAAAATCGCCTCGTCAATGGTCGCGGCCTTTCAGGCTCACAACATCAAATCGGAGGCGTTGATTCTCGGCGTCGATAAACGCGGCGCAACAGTTATTGACAGTTAGTATAAAAACTTTTCTGTGGACAAAAATTTTTTGTCTGTTATAATTCGCGGCGTAACAAATCACATAGGAGGCCACAGCATGAAAAAAAATTTTTTTGCCGCGATAATTCTGGCGATGATGTTTTTGTTTACAGGTTGCGGCGGCGACACGCCTGCCAAAACCGCCGGCGACGATAAACCCGCTGCCAAGGAGACCACACTTAAAATCGGCGCGACGCCCGTGCCCCATGCCGAACTTCTCGAACAGATTAAGCCCGCCCTCAAGGAGCAGGGCATCAATCTGGAAATTGTCGAGTTTAACGACTACGTGCAGCCGAACATTGCGCTAAACGACAAAGAACTTGACGCAAACTTCTTCCAGCACGAACCGTATCTTAACGACTTCGTAAAGGAGCACACGGAAGTTAAACTCAAGAATGCCGGCGGCGTGCACGTCGAGCCAATGGGCATTTACTCCAAGAAAATTACAAGCCTCGGCGAGTTGCCCGAAAATGCAATCGTTTCCATTCCCAACGATCCGACCAACGGCGGACGCGCTCTGCTCCTGTTGCAGAAGGCCGAATTGCTCAAGCTTAAGGACGGCGCGAATGAAACTGCCACCGTTCAGGATATAGCCGAAAATCCGCACAACTTGGTTATTCAGGAAGTTGAAGCCGCGCAACTCCCGCGCACGCTCGAAGACGTAACGATCAGCATCATCAACACGAATTTTGCAATGAACGCCGACCTTAACCCCATGAATGACGCGCTGTTCATTGAGGACAAGACTTCGCCTTACGTCAACATCATCGCCGTACGCGACGGTGACGAGAACCGCGACGACATCAAAAAATTATTGACGGCTCTCACCTCCGACAACATTAAAAAATTCATCGAAGACAAATATAACGGCGCGATTGTTCCGGCATTTTAACCAAATAGCGAAAATTTGTAACAAGAGATTCTCAGAAAGAAATGCTCTAAGCATGTTATCTTTTAGCGAGGATTTCTTTTTTTTGCCGTCTAAAAGATTGAAGGTAACAACATGAAAAAAATTTTGCGTAGCGGCTACACGACGGGAGCTTGCGCGGCGGCTGGTGTCAAGGCGGCTCTGATTTACTTGACGGCGGGCGAAATTGTCGACGGCGTGAAAATTGTCGCACTCGACGGCACGGAGCTGACAATTCCCGTGGCTCGCGTCGAAAAAATTTTCGGCGGCGGAATTCGTGCGGAGGTCATAAAATTTTCTGGCGACGACCCCGACATCACTAACGGCGCATCTGTCTTCACGACGGTGCGTCGCATTTTTGATGACAAGATAATTTTTCGTGCAGGCGTCGGCGTCGGACGAATAACCAAGCCCGGACTTCAACTGCCCGTCGGCGAACCGGCCATCAATCCCGGCCCGCGCAAGCTGATTCAAAACGTCGCAACCGAGTTTAACATCGGCGGACTTGAAGTAGAAATTTCAATTCCCGTCGGCGTCAAACTTGCGAAAAAAACTTTAAACCCCGTGCTCGGCGTGGAGGGCGGGCTGTCGATTATCGGCTCGACGGGCGTGCTCCGTCCCATGAGCGAGGACGCCTTTAAAAATTCTCTCGTGCCGCAGATTGACGTCGCTGTTGCCGCCGACTTCAAGACGCTCGTCTTCGTGCCCGGCAAAATCGGTGAGACAATC
Source organism: uncultured Selenomonadales bacterium (assembly GCA_947305445.1). Taxonomy (GTDB): domain Bacteria; phylum Bacillota; class Negativicutes; order Selenomonadales; family Selenomonadaceae; genus Quinella. The sequence continues at coordinate 6,436 of CAMZDU010000011.1, read as the reverse complement.
GCAAAACGACTCGGCTTCCCCGACGGCGCGATAATTCAAACGAGCAACTTTATCGGCTTCATGTTGGAGGCGGCCGCAGAACGCAACGTCGCTAAAATAATTTTGTGTGGACATCTCGGCAAGCTTGCAAAGGTCGCGGCGGGAGTTTTTCACACGCATAATCGCGTTGCCGACGCACGATTGGAGACGCTGGCCGCCTATTCCGCCGCAGAAGGTTTGAGTGCCGCCGCCGTAAAAAAAATCCTCGACGCCAATACTGCCGAAGACGCCATTCAGATTATCGCCGTCAACGGGCTTGAACGCGTATATAAAAAAATAGCGGCGCGTGCAAGTCGTCGCGCCGAACGATATGTTTTCGATAAGTTCAAAGTCAGTACAATCCTTGTCGATTACGCGGGCAATATTCTCGGCACCGACGAAGAAAATTTTCTGCAAGCGTCGGACAGCCCGCGAAGTGAAGATGCAGATACGACGCGACGACATTTTTTTTAGCCGCGCCCGCAAAATATTCATTGCCCGTGCGCAAGCGTTTGCAGTGGAAAATTTTTTCGTCTGAAGTTTCCGCCGTCGAGAAGTGGAACTCGTGCGCCCAAAATTTTTCGCCCGCCGAGCCGAGCACACATTCGCGCAAAATTTCCGCCTCAACGTAGCCGACCGTCTGCAAACGATTGGTCATTGTTGCCGCGCCGTCGAACACTCCGCACATCTCGAAACTTTTTCCGTCGAAGTCGACAAGCTTGCGCATCAAATACATAAAGCCGCCGCACTCCGCAAAAATCGGCAAGCCCTCCTCCGCCGCGTGAAAAATTTCCTCACGGAGTTTTTTATTTTGCTCCAGCCGAGCCGCAAAAATTTCCGGAAAGCCGCCGCCGATTATCAAGCCGTCAACTTTCGGCAAATGCTCGTCGTTCAGCGGGCTGAAAAAAATAATTTCCGCGCCGAGCCGCTCCAATTCGCGCAAGCCGGCGTCGTAATAAAAGTTGAACGCCTCATCGCGAGCAATTCCAATTCGCACTGTCGGAAAAAATTTTTCGGCGCGTATAAAATTTTTCAGCGGCGAAGAATTTTTTGCCAGAGCAATCAGCGCGTCAATGTCAATTTGACTTTCAACCGCCGCGCAAATTTTTTTCAGCGCGTCAACCGCGTGATTTTCACTTGTCGGCACAAGCCCCAGGTGTCGTTCCGGCAAAGTGAATTCGTCGTTGCGTCGAAGTGCGCCGAAACATTTTATGTTGAGCGTTGCGAGCGCGTCCGTGATAATTTTTTCGTGCGAATCCGAGCCGACTCGATTGAGAATCACGCCCGCAAGCTTGACGGAGCGGTCGAATTCGCGGAAGCCGAGCGCAATCGCCGCCGCCGACGTACCCATACTTTTTGCGTCGATAATCAGCACAACCGGCGCGTCGAGCAACTTGGCAATCTCCGCCGTGGAGCTGACGCCACCGCGTCCACCGTCGTAAAGCCCCATTACGCCTTCAACAATCGACACGTCCGCGCCGCACGAAGTTTCCGCAAAAATTTCCGTGAGCTTGTCCGCGCCGACAAGCAGGCTGTCCAGATTATGCGAAACTTTTCCGAGCGCGAGCGCGTGCCAGCCCGTGTCAATGTAATCGGGACCGACTTTGTAGGCTTGAACGTCAAGTCCGCGATTTTTCAGCGCGGCCAAAAGTCCGACCGTTATCGTCGTCTTGCCGGAGCCGCTCTGCGTCGCGGCGATTATCAGTCGAGGAAAATTATTTTTCATTGTAACCGCGCGAGCCGTCGAGCATGTAAAGTATTGCGTTGATTGCGGCGACCGCAACCGAAGAGCCGCCCTTGGTGCCTTCGATCGTGATATAGGGAACGTAATTTTGCGCGGCGAGTTGACTCTTTGCCTCGGCCGCACCGACGAAGCCGACCGGCACGCCGACTATAAACGCGGGACGAATATTTTCTTCGCGAATAAGACGGAGCACCTCGAAGAGCGCAGTCGGCGCGTTGCCGATTGCAACAATGTGATCATCAAGCCGTTTGCCGAACAATCTCATCGCCGCCATTGCACGGGTTATGCCTTCGCGCTTGGCAAGCTCGCGGGTGTCCACGTCGGAGATTTTGCAAAAAATTTCGCCGCCGAATTTGCTGAACGTGCGAATACTTATGCCGCGGCGAACCATTTCAACATCAGTGAAAATATTTCTGCCGGCGAGAATTGCCATCTTCGCCGCGGTCATCAAGTCGCCGTGAATTTTTACAATCGGCGCGTAACCGACATCGCCCGTCGCGTGAATGATTCGTGCGCAAATTTTTTGCTCCTCTTCGCGAAAATTAAGACCTTCCAGGTGCGGCGCGATAATTTCCATGCTGCGGTCTTCGATACTCATTGGATTGGTAATGAACATAAAAATTTCCTCCCGTCGATAACGTTCACAACACGTCGGCGAAATGCGGCCGCAACTTTTTAAAACACCACGCGCCGAAAATCATCACCGCCGCCGTCACGCACCAAAAGTACGCCGTCAAATATGCGTGCTCCCAAAACCACTCGTTGTAAATAAAACTCTGCCGATAACCTTCTACAAGATAATACGCCGGATTCAACTTCAAAAAAATTTGGAACTGCTCCGGAATCGAGTTCAAGTTCCAGAAAATCGGCGTGCCCCAAAATCCGAACTGCAACATCATTCCGACGAATTGTCCCACGTCGCGCAAGAAGACCGTTAGCGCACTTGTCAACCAACTTATCCCCAGCACAAGACAAATCATCGCGAACAGGTAATAGACGAGTTGCAAGTTGTAAATCGTCGGCATGTGGCCGTAAATCGCGAACATCAAGAACAGTAGCGCGACAAAAAAAATGTGCACGACCAGTGCCGAAATAATTTTTACAATCGGCAACAGCTCCACACGGAAGACGATTTTTTTTACCAGAAACGAGCTTTCGATAACGGAGTGCGTCGCGCTCTGGATGCCGTCGCTGAGAAAAAACCACGGAAACATTCCGCACACCAGCCACAGTATGAACGGAAAGTTATTCACGGGCACGGACTTGAAGCCGAACTGAAACACGAACCAGAAAATCATCACGGTGACTGTCGGCTGAATGAACGCCCACAAAATTCCCAGATACGAGCCGAGATAACGCTGGCGGAAATCGCGCTTGGTCATCTGCCACAAAAATTTTCGATTTATGATTATGTCGCGGATTAACCCGAACAAAGTGCTGTAAATTTTTTTCATGGTCACCAACCGTCAGAAGGATTCGAGGAAAATTTTAACGAGCATTGCGGCTGACTTTCTCATAAAAATTTCTGAACGACGCGTCGGCGGGATTTAGAGTTGTCGCGGCCTTGGCGTCATTCAGTGCGGCGGATTGATTGCCCTTCGCATAATGAGCAATGGCGCGATTGTAATAAGCGTCGGCAAAACCTGGATTGATTTGCAAAGCCCGCGTGTACTCGGCGATTGCCGCGTCGAAAATTTTTTGCGAAAGGTACACGCTACCTAAGTTGTTATGAGTGACGGCGGAGTTGTCGTTAAATTTCAAAGCGGCTTGCAAATCTTGCGCGGCGTTTTGAAATTGGTTGAGTGCGGCGTAAGCATTTCCGCGATTGTTCAGCGCGTCGGCGAAGTTCGGCTTAAGACTGATTGCCGTCGTGTAATCCTCAATGGCGGCGGCGAATTGCCCCAGCTCGTATTTGACTATGCCGCGATTGTTGTAGGCTTCGACGAACTGCGGATTTAACTTGACGGCCTCGTCATAAGCCGAAAGAGCCTGCATGTAATTTTTGCGGAAGAAAAAATCGTTGCCGCTTTCCATGGCACGCACGGCAGAAAAATTTTCGCTGTTGCGGGCGACATCACGTTTTATGGCGTCGCGCCGCTCGTTGTTAGCCGAGTTGAATTCGTTGCGATATTTTTCCATTTGCCGATTCAGCTCGTCATATTTCTGTTGTAATTCGTTGTTCTTGCGGACAAGTTCGGAAAGCGTCTGCTTGTCGTTCATCATCGACTTCAATGAATTTTCGTCCACGTCGTCGACGAGAGCTTTAATCGTCACGGTAAACTTGAGCAAATTTTTTTCGACAATGCTGACGTCGCTCGACTCGTCCTGAATTTTTAATAAGCGGCCGGCAACGGTTTGAACTTCGTCGACGGTGAGTTCAAGGTTAACCATTTTTGAATAGCTCTGCAGGTAGACGCCGGCCTTTTCGACTGCGGCTCGTTTAGCCTCTTCGCGGGCGCGGGCGGTCGCACTTGCGGGCGTCTCGTCAAGGCGCGAGTCCATGACGTAACTGCCGGAAGCCTCAATCAATTTTTCGGCGGCGAAGGACGTCGACGCACTAAACATCACCGCCAACGCGATAACGATTGCAAAAAAATTTTTCAAAGCAAATCACCTCATCAGGACGACTGCGCAGTTTCCGAGGAAATTCGTCGACTGATTCGCGGAAAGAATTTTATCGGCGTCCGCGTCGCTGATAACAACATCGCACGCACCGGAAATGCTCACGGCCTTGACGACCAACGGCGAGCTTCCCGCACGCGCCGAATCAAGACTGCTGGCGTATTCGACCATGCCGCGGCTTACGGCAGATTGATAGCCGACATTTTTATAAGCGTAAATTTCCATGCCGCCAGCAGATTTTATCGTGGGAGTGACGGCCGTCGATAGATTCATACCGCGACAATCCACGACAAGACCGGTGTAGTTAATCTCGCTGGGAATGTTTGTAAACTTCGGTTTGGGAAAATCTTCGACGCGAACGTCCTCCTGCAGAACGGCCGCCGCCAGCGATTGAGCATCGCCGTACATATACAGCCGAGCTATCGCGTGGAAGGAGCCGTCGCTTTCGCGCTTGACGGAAATAATTTTTGCGTTGTGCAGAGCAGTTTCGACCCGCGTGTTGATTTGGTCGTCAAGGTCGCGCAAATTTTTAACCGTCGATTCACTCGTGACGTAAAGCGTGTCGACTTGCTCCGCCAAATATCGATAGGCCTCCATGATTGAGACGCGGCGCATTGCGTTCGGAGTCATCCCCTTTTCAAAATAAACCACGCCTTCCGCCTCAATATAACCGCCGTTTAGCGCGTCCGCCACAGCCGATGAGGACACGGCCAACATTACCGCCACCAAAAAAATTTGCAACAATCGTTTCAAAGAAAACAACCCCCTTTGCTTTCCAATGTCCGCAACCAATTCGACAGGCTGTGAAATTCTCAACGTTACTCTACATTAATCGCACGTTTAACGAGACAATTATAAAATTTTTCAGAGCGATTATCAAGCTTGACCGTGTGCGGGCTTTGCAATAGAATTCTTCCGAGGTGATTGTGATGAAAAAAATTTTTTGCTTGACCGTGATGCTGACGATGATTTGTGCGACGACGTTTGCAGAAGGGATTAAGCCGCCGACAATTTCCGTCAGCGGTGAAGGCATCGTCGAAGCTCAACCCGACCGCGCAACAATTTCCGTCGGCGTCGTCACTCGCGAAAAGAATCCGTCCGCCGTGCAAGCCGCCAATGCTCGCGCCGCGCAATCCGTCATAAACGCGATTGTCGCGCTTGGCATTGAACGCAAAAACATTTCGACCGGCAACTACAATTTCAACCCGACGTATCGACACTTCGACAACGGCCGCAGGGAAATTGACGGCTACGAGGCTGCAAACTCCGTCACGGTTGTCGTCGACGATTTGAAGCTCGTCGGAAAAATTATCGACACTGCGCTTGCCAACGGTGCCAATCAAGTTAACGGGCTGAATTTCGGTCTGCGCAACAGAACTGCTTATCAAGACGAGGCTCTGCGCCTGGCCGTACTCGACGCCAAACGTAAAGCCGAAGTCGTCGCCTCCGTGCTCGGCAAACGTATCGTCGGTGTTTATTCCGTGTCGATTAACTCGTCACGCATCAGCGCACCGCAAAATTATAAGATGGCTCGTTCCATGGCCGAAGACTCTGCAAATTTCGAGACGCCCGTTGAGAGCGGCACCCTTCAATGCTCGGCCGATGTTCACGTCGAATTTGAAATTGACCGATGAAAAAGCCGTGGCTCCCGTCAATCGAATATATTCGCGGCGTGTCGATGCTCGGCGTCGTGGCAATTCACGTCGGCTCGCAATATCTGCTTAACCCCACGCCGAATGTACATCTGGTTGCTCTGTTTGAAATCGTCTCGCGGTTCAGCGTGCCGATATTTTTTTTCGTGTCGGCGTTCGGACTGTTCTATCGCATGGACTTAACGGAGCAGTTCGCGTACGGAAAATTTTTGCGGCGAAGATTTAAAGCCGTGCTCGTGCCGTACCTGCTGTGGTCAACATTTTATCTCCTCCACGACAATTATTATTACGGTTATCAGCTGTTTCCCGAAGCAGACTACGCGGCGGAAATTTATTTCTTCGGGCTGGCAAAATATCATCTGTACTTCATGGTGATTTTAATTTGGTTTTACTTGCTGAT
>CAMZDU010000010.1 GCA_947305445.1 uncultured Selenomonadales bacterium | reverse complement strand
TGCCTCATTAAGGCTTGCAGCTGGACTTTAATCCGCCGTGTTTGACTGGTTGACTGCCAACCTCCTCGCGCCGCCAAAAAAATTTTAGCAAAAATGCGGGGCTTCCGCGCTTTGGTGAATATCCGCCATTTTCTTTGTGAACATGCGGCTTTGCACTGGTAAAAGTTGGCGCAGTCTGTTATAATGCCGAAAATTTTGTTCGGAGGCAAATTAATGGGAAGAAGTGTCACGCCGACGATTGAGGGCGGCTTGCTTGTTGCAATAACGGTACTCCTCGGACTTGTGGCGGTTTATGTTCCGCTGTTGGGCATGTTTGTTGAATTTTTTTGCGCGGTGCCGCTGGCGGTGCTGACTGCTCGTCAAGGCGCGGGCAAAGGGCTGTCCGCGCTCATAGTTGCGTTCATGTTGCTGACGATTTTAATCACACCGCTTTTGGCATTGCGGTTGACGTTAAGTTTCGGGATATGCGGCGTTGCGCTCGGCTGGTGCGTCCGCAAAAATTTTGAAGCGGTAAAAATTTTTTTGATGACACTTATCGTCGCGTCCGCCGCGCAAGTACTTTCGCTCGCGTTGCTGTTGGCGATAATGGACGTGAACTTTATCGAAACGCAACTCGAATTGGTGCGCGAATCGTTTGCCGAGTCGTTCAAGATGTACGAATCAATGGGCGTCGACCCCGCGCAAATCAACGAAGCAAAAGGTCAAGTCGAACCCGCGCTTGAGGCTCTGGCACTTTTAATGCCGACGCTGATAATGCTGAGTGCGCTCATAAATACGCTGGCCGTCTGGTTCACGTCGAAATGGATTTTTCCTAAACTGCAGATGAAGTTGCCGACGTTCCCGCCGTTCGCCGAGTGGAAGTTTCCGTCAATCTTCATGTATACGGCGGCATTCGGAGCAATCGGAATGTATTGGGGCTTTACTCGCGGCTGGACGCAAATTTACGAAATCGCGCTGAACTTAACAATCATGTCGTTGTTAATCGGTTTGATACAAGGGCTGTCGCTTATGTCGTTCATATTTGACCGCTACAACGTCTCGAAATTTTTGCGGCGGCTGTTGTATTTGATAGTGTTGCTGAACATGTTCTTCGTGCAACTGGTGGCGATAACGGGTTTGATTGACATGCTCTTTGACTACCGCAAACGATTGGGGACAGGAAGTTAACTCGTTGTGTTGCGCCTTCGTCAATGTGAAATTAGGAATGTTTTGAGTTGTAGTATTGTCGCCGTCAAACACTCTCCGTACAATTCCTAATTCCTAATTGGCGTAGCCGAAGTTCTTATAAAGGAGATGATGACGTGCCGAGAATTTTGTCCGCGTGGCCGGACGCCGTAATAAACCTGGCGGTCATGCTGGTCATGGTCGCGGTGATTATTCAATACAACAAAATTTTGGGCGCGACGGCTCTTTTGGCGTGGGCACTGTTGATTTGGTTCGCTCATGAACGGCGCAAAGATCGCGAAAAAAAATTCAACGAGTACTCCGAAAACGTTATCGGCAACTTTAACGACATGATGTATTACGCAATGACGAAGTTGCCCGAAGGTATAATTGTCGTGGACGAAAACGGCCGCCTGCAGTGGTGCAACTCCGTCATGCAAGATTTTTCCGTGGTGACGCCGCAACAGGGCATGGATATCGACGAATTTTGGGACGGCCTGATTCCGGAAAATATTCTCACGCTTGCGCCCGAAGGCAACGAGCCGCCGCCGTCCGAAGGCGAATATTCCGTCAAATCCCTGCGGCACAGAGAAGCGGCCGATGGCACACTAGAGGAATATTATCGGCACTTCCTCGTAAAATATCGTCACCTGCAAGCCAATTCGGACTACTCGCGAATGATTGTGCTGTTTGCGCGGGAGATTACTTCCTATGAAGATTTAAAAGTCGAGTACCGCCGCAGTCGCACGGCAATCGTCTACGCGCTGATTGACAACTACGACGAGGTCATGCAGGGTCTCACCGAGGCCGAAAAAACTTCGCTCCTTCTCTCCGTCAGCGAAATTTTAGAAGCGTGGGTCGCGTCGTTGTCGGGATTCATGCGGCGTGTGTCGAGTGAATTGTTTCTGATAATTTTTGAGCGGCGAGCACTGGAACAAGCCGTCGGAGAAAAATTTCTCGTGCTCGAAAAAATCCGTCAGCTTGTCAACAAAAATCAACTGCAAGTCACACTGTCAATGGGCGCGGCGGTCGCGGAGAAACCTTCCGACGAACAGTCGATGAGCGAACTCGAAGAGAAAGCGCAAGTTGGACTGCAACTTGCGCTCGGCCGCGGCGGCGATCAAGTCGCGGTTAACATTGACAACAAAACGCAATTCTTCGGCGGACGTGCCAAGGCTGTCGAAAAAAATACCCGCGTCAAAGCTCGCGTCATGAGCCATTCCATTCGCGACACAATGTCGGCGGCGGACGAAATTTTTATTATGGGACACACCCGCGAAGATTATGACGCCTTCGGCGCGGCGGTCGGCGTCGCGCTCATGGCTCGCAGTTTGGGCAAACCCGTCCACGTCGTGTTGAGCGGCTGGCTCGACAGCGTTGAAAAAATTCTCGAACTCCTGAGCAAGGACGAGGCGTACAGAGACTTGTTTGTCAGCGCGAATGAAGTTTTAATCTCCACCGCGCTGGAGCCGCTGTTAGTCGTCGTCGATACTTTTATTCCCAATCTGGTTGCCGCGCCCGCCCTGCTCGAAAAAATAAAAAAAGTCGTCGTAATCGACCATCACCGCCGCAGCGAGAATACAATTAAAAATCCCGCAATTAGTTATCTGGAGCCAGGCTCCTCTTCAACATGCGAGATGGTCACTGAACTTTTGATGTACTTCGACGAAAAAATTCGTATCGGCAAATTGGCGGCAACGGCAATTTATTCCGGCATCGTCGTCGACACGAAAAATTTCGCCATTCAAACCGGCGCACGCACTTTCGAGGCGGCGGCTTATTTGCGGCGTGCGGGAGCAGATCCCGTCGTCGTCAATCACCTGTTCAAATCGGATTACGAGACAACTCTTGCTCTTGCCAAGACAAAAGCACAGTCGGCGTATTTTGAAGGCGGGCTGGTCGTCTCCTACATTGACAAAATTATTCCGAACGTGCAAGTTATTGCGGGGCAGGCGGCCGACTCTTTGTTGCGTGTCGAGGGCGTGCGCATGACGATTATCCTTTTCCAGATGAAAAATGATGTCGTCGGCATAAGCGCACGTTCCACCGGCGATTTAAACGTTCAAGTCATTATGGAAAAATTTGGCGGCGGCGGTCATCAAAACGTTGCGGGCGCACAAGTCAAGGACATTTCGATTTACGATTTGCGAAAGTCTGTAGTCGACGCGGCACGCAAATACATTGTCGAGAACGACAAGCCCGCGAAGACTAACTGAAACCTGCTGACGATTCGCAAAAAAATTAGGACTTAGGAATGGCTGCTTTACCGTTCCTAAGTCCTAACTTTTTTATCGCGGCAGTTACATTGAAACTTCGACGGTGTTGGCGTCGATAACTTTGGCCGTCAAAATTTTTTCGGACGTCTCGTTTTTGACTTTGACAAGCGAACCGATGCGCCCGCGTGTCATAACAATGCCTTTGGCGGTCGCCCGTATGCCGTGATAGTTGATTATGATGTTGACGCGTTGACCGCTGTTTACGGCTACGGGTTGTTGAAAGTAAGCGAGAGTGACGGGGGAGCCGGCGCGAATGTACCTGTGCGGCACAAGCCCGACGATTTCGGCAATATCTTTGACGTAGACATTGCGACCGTCAACAGCAATTTCGGCGATGTGAAAATCATTTGCGCCGACGGGCACCTCAATCCGCAAGTCGTGATTGGCAACGAGCACCGCGTCATAAACTTTAACACTTGCCGTGAAAGTAACCGTTCGATTCGCTCGGCCGTTGACGAAAAGCACCACGCGCACGGGCGTCAAGGAGACGTAACTCACATGCACGGGAAGCTCGGCCTTCACGTCGACGATGCCTTCGGGCAATTTCACGTCGGGCGGATTCTGCTTGAAAATAATTTCGTGCCGACGAGTTTCGCCGCCCTCGACCAAAGCTCTTTCCACGGCGTCGAATGCGATTGATTGTATTTCCGCGCCTCTTATTGTGTAAGCCGAAGCTTGCGCCGTCAAAATCAGCATAACCGACAACGTCACGAGGAAAAAAATTTTTTTCATGTCGGTTTAGCGTTTCAGCTGATTGGCAATCTCAAGCATGGAATCGGAGGTTATAACCGCCTTTGAATTCGATTCGTAAGCGCGCTGCGCGACAATCATGTTGACCATCTCTTCGACAATCTGCACGCTTGACATTTCAAGAGTATTTTGCGCAAGGACGCCCGCGCCGTCTTGACCCGGCTCGCTCTCAATCGGCGGACCCGACGCGGCAGTTTCCAGGAAGAAATTTTTTCCATAAGCGTACAAACCTTCGGGATTGACGAAGCGCACGAGAGTTATCTGACCGATTTCAGTCTGCTCGCCGCCGGCAGGAGTGTCGGAAACGCGACCGTCCGAGCTTATGACGAGAGAGTCAATCGGCGCGTTCTCGTCAAGCGTAATATTCGGAATAAGCAGGAAACCGTCACTTGTCACCAAGCGGCGATTCGAGTCGAGCTTAAACGAACCGTCGCGGGTGTAAGCCGTCGAGCCATCGGGCATTTGCACCTGAAAGAAGCCGTCGCCTTGTATGCCGATGTCGTTGGGAGTGTCCGTGGTTTGGAGCGGGCCTTGAGTGAAAACTCTGTGCGTCGCCGAAACGCGCACGCCCAAACCGATTTGCAAGCCCTGCGGATATTGTGTGCCGTTGCCGGAGGTGCCGCCCGCGTCGCGCAGTGTCTGATAAAGCAAATCCTGAAATTCAGCACGGACTTTTTTGTTGCCGTAGGTGTTGACATTGGCAATGTTGTGCGCCACCACGTCCATGTTAGTCTGTTGCGCCTTCATGCCAGACGCCGCCGACCAAAGCGATCTCATCATGATAAATGCATCCTCTCTATGTAAATTAACGTCCGTGTTGCATTGTCTCCAAAATGTATATCGGCAAGATTTTATTCCGCATTAAAAATTTTTGCAAGCAAAAAAATTTTTTTCGTTCCGCCATAAGATTTTCAGCAACAACTGATATAATTCGCGAAAATTTGAAAACGATTAACGAGGTGGAGGAAATGAAGTTTAAGCGACTTCTCTGGACGCTGTTCATAATTTCCGCCGTGAGTCTTTCAAGTCTCTGCTCGGCGGCTGCATTAAAGTACGGCGACAGCGGCAACGATGTTAAAGAAATTCAAGACTATCTCATTGCACAAAATCTTTTGCACTCGGCGGCGGACGGCTTCTACGGTTCTGCAACGGTCGACGCAATCAAAGACTTTCAATCCGCGCTCGGACTCGAAGTTGACGGGATCTGCGGCGCGGAAACTTATAAACTTTTGCGGGCGGCCGCATTCAACGAAATTGACGTGACGACTTATCAATCGGGCGATTACGTTCCCGAACCGCCCAAGACGCTCGACTTCGTTATCACCACGGTTAAGACTGTCGGCAATGTTGCTCAATATGCGGGCGTCGGCGATGTCATCAAATTCGGCATGGAAGGCGAAGGCGTCGTTTACCTGCAAAATAAATTGATTGAGCTTGGTTTCTATAGCGGCGAAGCTGACGGCGTGTGCGGACAATCCACCGTCAACGCGCTGAAAGATTTTCAGAGAAGTTACGGCATGAAAGCTGACGGCATTTGCGGACGCAGGACTTATTCCGCGCTCGACGACGAGCCGCTCAACTTGAACGACTACGGATTTTCTTCCGAATTGCCCGATTACAGCCGCGTCATTCGCGTGGAGGCTACGGCTTACAGCAGTATGGAACAGGGGCTTAGTGCTTACACCGCCACCGGCACGCTTTGCCGCCGCGGTGTGATAGCCACTGACCCGTATGTCATTCCGCTCGGCACGAAGGTCTTTATTCCCGGTTACGGCTACGCGGTTGCCGAAGACACCGGCGGCGCGATTGTCGGTCACAAAATCGACGTGGCCTTCGATACCGTTGCCGAGTGTTTCGAGTTCGGCAGACAGTTCATCGACATTTACATCATCGACTAAAATTTTTACGGACAAAAAATTTCCCGACGTTCATTGCGGCGCGGGGAATTTTTTTTTGCAAAATTTTAACTCGTTATGAGGGAACAAAATATTATGATTCGGAGTGTGTGGTTGACGGCGATAACACCACAACTCAAAAAAATTCCTAATTGACGAAGCGCAACTACCCACACAACATGTGAGTGCAGAAAAATTTTTGCGCGGCATTGTATTTTCAGCGAAAGTTCAATTATAATTGTCGGCAAACAGGAGGGAGGCGAGGCCTTGATTAAAACACTCGGCGAACTTGCACTGCTCATACCCAACGCAAAAATTGTCGGCTCCGACGTTTCAATCAGCGGCATTGAGCACGATTCGCGTAAGGTCACGGCAAAAAATTTATTCGTGTGCATGGAAGGCGCACACGTTGACGGTCATAATTTTATCGGGCGAGCCCTAAAACGCGGAGCGGTCGCCGTAATGACTGCGCGGCAAAATTTCACGCCGCCCGAAAATATTTCCGCACTCATCGTCCCGGATATGTTGACTGCGCTTGCGGTTGTCGTGCCGTATTTTTATGATTACCCGGCGCGGGCGATGCGTGTCGTCGGTGTGACGGGCACCAACGGCAAAACTACAACTACTTACATGCTCCGCGAAATTTTTCGGAGCGCGGGACTTAGTGTCGGCTTGATAGGCACGATACAAATTTTAATCGGCGACGAAAGTTTGCCGAACCCGAACACCACGCCGAATGTCATCTACTTGCAACACGTCTTCGCCGAAATGCGCAAACGCAAAATTCAAGTCGTTGTCATGGAAGTTTCAAGCCACGCGCTTGCCGAAAACAGAGTTGCGGGCGTCGAATTCGATACGGTTGTCTTCACGAACCTGACGCAAGATCATCTGGACTTCCACGGCACAATGGAAAATTATTTGCGGGCGAAGACCAAACTTTTCGACGCAGTGTCGAGAACGGGGCGCAAGCCCTCCAAGACGGCTGTCGTTAACGTCGACGACGCGGCCGCCAATGAAATTCTCCGCCACTGCCTGTGCAAAAAAATTTCTTACGGCGTGAAAAATTTTGCCGACCTTCGTGCCGTTGACGTGCACCTGGGGATTGACAAGTTGGAATTTGAAATTAAATCGGCAACCGCCGACAACGAACAATTCCTAATTCCTAATTCCTCATTCCACATTGCTCTGCAAGTGACGGGCATGTTTAACGTTTACAATGTATTGGCGGCGACGAGTGCGGCTCTTGCCGAAAATATCAGACCCGACGTCATAAAGTGTGCGCTGGAAAATTTTAGGAGCGTGCCCGGCCGTTTCGAGAGAATTTTTTCCGACGCGCCTTTTGAAGTGATTGTCGATTACGCGCACACACCCGACGGCCTCAAAAATGTTTTGCAGACGGCACGACAGATTACCGCCGGAAAAATTATCACGGTGTTCGGCTGCGGTGGCGACCGCGACAATAGCAAGCGTCCAATTATGGGCAAGCTTGCCGCCGAACTCAGCGACATTGTAATTGCCACGAGCGACAATCCGCGCACAGAAGACCCCGAAAAAATTTTGGACGACATAGAAGTCGGCATCGGCGACAAAACTCACGAACGAATCACTGACAGACGCGCCGCGATTTTCCGTGCCGTCGAGTTGACGGAGGCCGGCGACGTAGTTTTGATTCTCGGCAAAGGCCACGAAACTTACCAAATTTTGAACAGCGGTACGATTCATTTTGACGACCGCGAAGTTGCCCGCGAAGCTGTCAAGGAGGTTACTTCCAATGAATAAATTGACATTGACTGAAATTGTGCAAGTAACGGGCGCGGAGACGAATTCCGACGCCGAAATTTTTTTTGAAGGCGTGGCGACCGACAGTCGCAAAATCACGGCAGGAGAGCTTTTTGTCGGACTTAAGGGCGAAAATTTTAACGGCGAACTTTTTGCCAAAGACGCAGTAAACAAAGGCGCAACGGGGGTTCTCGTCAGCAAAACCGCCAAGCGTCTTCCCGCCGGCCTCGTGCTCAAAGTCGACGACACTTTGTCGGCTTATCGGCAAATTGCGGGCGCGTGGCGGGATCGTTTTGATATTCCCGTCGTCGCGGTCACCGGCTCCAACGGCAAGACCACAACCAAAGATTTGACTGCCGCCGCGCTTAACGAACTTGGCCACGTGCAAAAAACTTCCGGCAACTTCAACAACGAAGTCGGCGTTCCGATGACGTTGCTTGAGCTTAGTGAGAAACATAATGCCGCCGTCGTCGAAATCGGCATGCGCGGACTCGGACAGATTGAAACGCTGGCCAAAATCGTTAAGCCGACAATCGGCATTGTCACAAACGTCAGCGAAACTCACATAGAGTTGCTCGGCTCGATTGAAAATATTGCTCGTGCGAAGGGCGAACTTGTCGAGGCGATTAAACCTGGCGGCACGATTATTTTAAACGCGGACAACGTTCACACGGCGGAGATGGCCAAACTCGCCGGCGAAGGCGTCAACGTCATGACTTACGGTTTAGAAAATCCCGCCGACGTGACGGCCAAAAACATTTTAATCGGCGGTGTCTCGACGGAATTCACGCTGAGTTATCGCGGGGAAGATTTTGATTTTGAAATTCCAATGCTCGGCCGTCATAACGTATCCAACACGCTCGGAGCGATTGCGGCGGCTTTGACGCTCGGTCTTGACGTCGAGGAGATTCAGCGCGGCGTGTCAAGCTTGACGACGACGAAGATGCGCTTTGAAGTCATTCGCCGCGACGGCTTGACGATTGTCAACGACGCTTACAACGCAAGTCCGGCCTCCATGCGCGTGGCGATTAAAACTGCGTCGGAAATTTACAGCGGACGATTGATTGCGGTGCTCGGCGACATGTTGGAGCTTGGCGAAATTTCGGAGGCCGTTCACCGCGAAATCGGCGCGGAGCTTGTCGAAAACAAATTCGACACGCTGATAACTCTCGGCGAACTGGGCAAATTCATTGCGGCCGGAGCACGCGACGCCGGCTTGAAAAATGTTTACACCTTCGACACGCACGAAGAGGCCGCGAAAAAAATTCTCGAACTCGTCCGCGACGGCGACACGATTCTTTTCAAGGCGTCCCACGTCATGCACATGGAAAAAATTATCGAGCTGATTTGAGGCAACTTTAAAAGTCACGGAACAGCGGTCGCGCCAAAGTTCAAAAAAAATTCAATCGTATTTTCGACCACGAATAGTACAATTTACCCTCACAATGAGTAAAATTACTTAGGCAGGTAAATTCTTTATGGAAAAACTTTTAATGGCGGGAGCGATCGCGGCGGGCGTCGTGGTGTTGCTCGCGCCGATTTGCATTCCGATTTTGCACCGATTGAAATTCGGGCAGAGTATCCGCGCCGAAGGCCCCAAAAGTCATCAGGCCAAGAGCGGCACACCGACCATGGGCGGAATTTTTTTAATAGCAGGAATCGTTGCGGCAACGCTGATTGTCGCCGAGTGGAACGTTGAAATTTTCCTCGCGCTGTTTATTTTGCTCGGACATTTCGCGCTCGGATTTATTGACGATTATCTTAAAGTCGTCCGTAAACACAATCAAGGCCTGCTTGCCCGCTACAAGCTTGCGGGACAAATTTTTATCGTCGTCGTCACGACCTTTGTCGCAATCAATCTGTTGGTAAACTTCGAGCCGACGATTTGGTTGCCCGTCGTCGACAAGACGATTAACGTCGGAGCAGTTTACTTGCTGTTCATGTTGATTGTTATAGTCGGCGCGTCCAACGCGGTAAACTTGACGGACGGGCTTGACGGTTTGGCGTCGGGTTGCATGGCGATTGCGGCGAGCTGTTACGCGATAATTTGTCTGCTGACCGGCCACGACGAGCTTGCAATTTTTTGCGCGGCAACGGTCGGAGCATGCGTCGGCTTTTTAAAATTCAACTTCCACCCCGCGAAAGTCTTCATGGGCGACACGGGTTCGCTTGCATTGGGCGGCGCGTTCGCGGCCGTCGGAATTCTGTCGCGCACAGAAATTTTATTGGCGGTCGTGGGCTTCGTGTTTGTTTGCGAGGCCTTGTCCGTAATTTTGCAAGTCATCTCATTCCAGACAACGGGCAAACGTATTTTCCGCATGAGTCCGTTGCATCATCATTTCGAGCTTGGCGGCTGGTCGGAAGTCAAAGTTGTCTTCGTCTTCTGGACGGTCGGATTAATTGCGGGTATCGTCGGACTTTCAATGCTGTAAGGAGAATTATTCATGGAAAAAATTTTAGTCATCGGCGCGGCTCGGAGTGGAATTGCGGCGGCTCGTATCGCTAAAAATCTCGGTGCGGAAGTTGTCTTGAGCGACGTCAAAGAAAATCTCGACGTGCAAGTCCCTGGCGTTGAAATTCGTCTCGGCAAACAAACTGATGAACTTCTGCGCGGCGTGGATAAAATAATTGTCTCGCCCGCCGTCCCGATAAAAATTCCCCTGCTGAAAACTGCGGCGGCAAAAAATATTCCAATCATCAGCGAGGTTGAGCTTGCTTACAATCTGGCGAAGTCTCCGATTTGCGCGGTGACCGGTACGAACGGGAAGACGACGACGGTTACGTTGCTCGGCTTGTTGCTCAAGACTGCGTTTGATAAAGTCGGCGTCGGCGGAAATATCAGCGTGCCACTCAGTGAAGTTGCGCTCGAAATCGGAGCGGGCGGTTGCATTGCGGCGGAAATTTCCAGTTACCAAATGGAGGCGACGAAAAATTTTCGGCCGCACGTCTCGGCGATTTTAAACGTCACGCCCGATCACCTAAAGCGTCACGGCTCAATGGAAGTCTATCAGCTCATGAAGGAGAAAATTTTTTCGCAACAGACCGCCGAAGATTTTTTAGTTCTCAATTACGACGACAAGCGCACCCGCGACATGATTGAGCGCGCCGCTTGCCGCGTGTTGTATTTCAGTCGGCAAGTTGAATTGTCCGAAGGCGCGTTCGTCAAAAATAATCGGCTCGTCATAAAATTCAACGGCGAACGTCACGACCTCTGCACCGTCGACGAGCTGGGCATTAAGGGCGGCCACAACGTCGAGAATGCGCTTGCCGCGTCGCTGATTGCTTTTTTGGCGGGCGCGAAGGCTGATAAAATTGCCGGCGTGCTGAAAACTTTCCAAGGTGTCGAGCATCGCATTGAGTTTGTCCGCGAGCTTGACGGCGTGAAATATTACAACGACTCCAAAGCGACAAATACTGATTCGGCGATTAAAGCTCTGGAAACTTTCGCGGGGCATATCCTCTTGATTGCGGGCGGCGACGACAAGGGTACCGACCTTGCGGATTTTTTGCGGCTCGTCAAGGAGCGCGTGGACTATTTGATTCTCGTCGGCGATGCGGCGGCGCGTTTCAAATCGTGCGCCATTGAAAATAATTTCCCTGCCGAAAAAATTTTGGAGGCGGGCTACTCCATGCAACGAGCCGTCGACCTTGCCAAAGAAATTTCACGTCCGCCGCAAGTTGTGTTGCTTAGTCCGGCGTGCGCCAGCTTCGACATGTACAGCGACTTCGAGGAGCGCGGGCGGGATTTTAAACGGATTGTGCACGAGCTGTGACATGGCGGGTTACGTTTATTTAGGCGCGGCGATTTTTTTGGAACTTTGCGGCACGACTTGCATGAAGTTATCGGACGGCTTCAGCAACAAAATTTTTGCGGCGGGTACGTTTATTTTTTACGGC
>CAMZDU010000009.1 GCA_947305445.1 uncultured Selenomonadales bacterium | reverse complement strand
GTTGCATTATGTGTTCGTGTTCGTGTTGGGCGGAGTGTTGGCCGTTCATTCGCAAAAATTTTTCGCGTGGTGTTCGTCGCACAAAAAAATTGTCAACGCAACATTTTTTGTCGCACTGACAACTTTGCTCGGTTGGTATTACTTCCTGTTGAATGTCAGAGGCTACACGCCGCTTGAGGCAGTCAACACGGCTCATCAGTTGTCGCCGCCGGGAATTTTTTACACGGTCGCCGCGTCAATATTTTTGTTCACGCTGTTTGAATTCGGCAGACTGCCCGCGCCGCTGAAGAAAATTTTAAGCGTGCTCGGAAAAAATTCTTACTTCGTTTATCTGGCTCACCCGCTGGCTATAACTTATCTGTCGCTCGGCTTGGGCAAACTCGGACTTATAATGACAGCTCCGAACGCGCTGATATTTTACGTCGTGACTGTCGCCGTGACGTTGGCGGTTAAGCTTGCGGCTCGGCAACTTTGGCAAGCAGTGCGGCAATGAATTTCACGTGCGGAGCAACGGTGTCAAGGTGCAGTCGTTCGTTCGGCGTGTGAATATGTTCGTTGGTCGTGCCGATTGAAATCACGTCGAGCGCGGGATTTTTCTCGACAAAGTAGCTCGGCTCCAGACCGGCATGAATCGTCTTGACCGCAGGCGCGTAACCTTGTTGCTTCGTGAAAATTTCTTCGGCCAGTTTCAAAAGTTTGCTGTCGGGATTGAACGTCCAAGCGGGCGTCGGCGTGGAAAATTTTGTCTCGAACATGCAAAGCTTTGCGGCCTGCGCGAAGCCTTCGATAAATTCTTCGACAAGCTCGTCGGCATTGCCGCGCGGCAAAACTTTCAGCTCTACAATGTCGTCATTCATGTGCACGGTGCCCAGGTTCGCGGAGGCGAGAACTTGGGCGGGGTTGGTGGGCGACATCAAATAAACGCCGCTGTGAATCAACGTGATAAAATTCGTGAGGAATTCGTAATCTTTGGCGTGCAAAACTTTTTCGGGGCGTTTTATCATTTGCGCCTCGATTTTTACATTCGGCTCGGTCGCGCCGTAAATATTTTTCAGTCGACGCTCAAGCTCCGCGCAAATTTTTTGAACGACGTCAAATTTTAAATCGGTGGCGATGACAATTTGCGCACTGTCGGGAATGACGTTGAAGGTGCGTCCGCCGCTCAAATCGGCCATGCGAATTTTTCCGTAATGGGTGACGAGGCGCATAATCTGCACGGCAATTTTTATCGCGTTGATTCGTCCGCAGGAAATTTCTTCGCCGGAATGACCGCCGCGCAGTCCGCCAACCTTAATCATCACGTTCGTGCCAAGTTTCGTGTCCGGTCGGACGTAATGGAGTTCGCGCCAAAAAGTTGCTTGAACATTGCCCGCAGAGCCGACAACCAGCTCACCGAATCTTTCCGAGTCGCAGTTAATCAGAAAGCTCGCATCGTCTAAAAATTTTTTGTCCAGACCGAATGCGCCGCCCATGCCCTGCTCCTCGTCCGTTGTGAAAATTATCCGTAACGACCCGTGCTCAAAGTCGTCGCGATTTTTGACGAGATACAAAATTTCCGCAACGCCAATGCCGTCGTCCGCGCCGAGGCTGGTGCCTTCCGCCGTCAAAAATTTTTCGTCGCGAATCAATTTTATCGGATCGCGTGTCGGCTCGAAGTCGTAACCTTCCCGCGCCACGCAAATCATATCCATGTGCGCTTGAAGAATCGTCAACGGGGAATTTTCTTTGCCGGAGCTTGCGGGCACTTCGGCGATAATATTTTTAAAGCTGTCCTGCACGACGGCAAGACAGCAGTCCTCGAAAAATTTTTTCAGGAAATTGCTGACGCGCTCCTCGTGCTTTGAAGGGCGCGGGATTGCCGACAGTTTGGCAAACTCTGCAAGCACGTCGTCCAAAATTTTTTCGTCGTCTTGCGTCAAAATTGTTTCGCTCATTTGTCACAACTCCATTTCGTCTGAAAATGACATTCCGAAATGTAACGTTGGTTAATTCGGGCAAGCCGACGAAAAATCCTGCAGTTGTGGAAATTTCGCCGCCGCTCCTCGTTGTTCAAACAAAAAAAATCTCGCTTCAACTGCGAGACGAACCAAATATTTTCGACGAAGCCAACGTCTGCATGAATAAAACTCACCGGCGTTGACGCGCTGATTGTCACCGAAAGTTTGACGAACTTTGCCGGCAATCACAAGTTGAGAGCAGAAATTTTTTTTGCAATGTCGTCGAGCTGTTGAGCAGTCGGCACATTGGCAATGCGGATTTTATCGAGGAGAATTTCGCAACCGGCCGCCCGCAATTCGTCTTCGACCAAGCCGATGCTCTGTCCGCCCCAACCGTAGCTGCCGAAGGCGAACGCTTTATGCTTCACCGGACGCAAACCTATCAGATAGCACAGAAACGCGGCAATCGTCGGCATCATCTGATTGTTAATCGTCGGGGAGCCGACCGCAAGATATTTGCTCGTGAAAACGTCGGTAATAATGTCGGACAGCGGCGTTGACTTAACGTCGTAAAACGCGGCGGGAATATTTCTTGCGGCGAAGGCTTCGGCAATCGTTCGCGCCAAAATTTCCGTCGAATGCCACATGCTGTCGAAAACGACAACGGCGCGTTCTTCGACTTCGCCCGCGCTCCAGGACTTGTAGCAATCTAAAATTTTGTCGATATGTTTGCGCCAGAGGACGCCGTGTCCCGTGGCAATCATGCGCAGTTCAAGTCCGCCGAGAGCTTTTAACGCGGTCTGAGCCTGCTTGCCGAAGGGCATGAGAATATTTGCGTAATACTTCTTTGCCTCGCGAAGGACGGTATCTAAATCGTTCTCATCGTCGAAACGCATTGAGGTCGCCAGGTGCTGACCGAAGGCGTCATTCGAGAACAAAATTTTTTCTTCGGGACAGTAAGTAACCATCGAGTCCGGCCAATGGAGCATGGGCGTCGGCACAAATTTTAACGTGCGCTTGCCGATTGAAATTTCATCTCCGGCTTTGACCGCGTGATAATTCAACTTGCCGTAACGAGCCGTCAACCCTTTGAGGCCGTTGGGGTTCGTGGTGATAATTTCGGCTTGCGGCGCGAGTGCGGCGATTTCACGGAGCGCACCGGAGTGATCCGGCTCGACGTGACTGGAAACGATTACGTCAATCTTTGCCGGCTCGACGACGGAAGAAATACGCGCAAGCAGTTCGTCGGTGAAAGTAATCTTCGCCGTGTCGATAAGCGTGATTTTTTCGTCGAGGATTAAATACGCGTTGTAGCTCGACCCGCGAGAAGTTTCATAGCCGTGAAAATTTCTCATCAACCAATCGACCGCGCCCGTCCAAAAAATATTTTCGCTGATTTGAATTGCCTTGTAGTTGTTCATCGTGTAATCCTCCCGAAAAATTTTTGCGTCAAGTTTACCACAGCCGCCGCGCCATTACAAATTGACCGTCGCGCTGATATTTGCTACAATCGCCGCAGAATTTGGAAGGGAGATTTTTTCATGCAGATAAAAAAAATTTCTGACGGTTCGTCGATGACAATTCATCTCGGCGGCCGCGTCGACGCGGTTGCCGCGCTTGAACTCGACAAAGATTTAAACACGACGCTGAACGGCATTACCGACTTGACGATTGATCTTGCCGACTTGGAATATATTTCCTCGGCGGGTTTGCGCATGCTGCTTAAAACTCAAAAGCGCATGGACAAACAAGGTGCGATGCGTATTCGCAATATTCGTGAGGGCGTCCGCGAAGTTTTGGACATGACCGGCTTCACCGGCTTTTTGACAATCGTCGACGACAAGAAGGCGAAGTTTTCCGTCAGCTTTTGAAGTCAGCATTACAGAGAGGTGACGACATGCTTAAGAATTTGGATTTTGAAAATCTTTACCTGCGTTCCAAGGTTGCGATACCGTTCGTTGAGGACAATTTATATCTGCCCGAAAAAGTTTTCGTCGACGGAATTTTTCCGGCGGGCACCGTGTTTAAATTTCTTGAACCGATTTGCAGCAAAAAAATTAACGCGTTCGGCGAACAAATCAACGACTACTCGCACGCGGCTTCGCTTTTGTACAGCAACAAATTCAACGGCGACACCGACGGCGACGAGTACACGATAATTTTTCACGTCGACTTGAGTGCGCTCTTCCTGCTGGCCGAGCCGATTGACGCGAAGGGCAATCCGCTTAAAATTTAATTTAACCCGTTGTGAGGAGACAAAGCAATTAGGAATTAGGATTCGGTTACGGTTGACACCACCGACCGCGACACGCAAAAAATTTCAAATTCCTAATCGTTGCAGAAGGAGAGGTATCAGAATGCGTAGAATTTTATTCACATCCGAATCCGTGACGGAAGGGCACCCCGACAAAGTCGCGGACAGAATTTCCGACAGCATCTTAGACGAGATTTTAGAACGAGACCCGCTCGGCCGCGTCGCCTGTGAAACGCTCGTCACGACCGGTCAAGTGCACGTCGTCGGCGAAATTTCCACAACTTGTTACGTTGACATTGCCAAGATAATTCGCGGCGCAATTCGCGATATCGGTTACACGAATTCGGCTTACGGCTTCGACGCGGACACTGTCGGTGTGCTCGTTTCACTCGACGAACAGTCCCCCGACATTGCTCAGGGCGTCAACAAATCAATCGAGGCTCGCGAAGGCAACATGGCGATTGAAGACGCAATCGGTGCGGGCGACCAGGGCATGATGTTTGGCTACGCCACGAACGAGACGCCCGAATTTATGCCGTTGCCGATCTCTTTGGCGCATAAACTTGCCCGTCGTCTCGCCGAGGTTCGCAAAGTCACGCACGAAGTCGATTATCTGCGTCCCGACGGCAAGACGCAAGTCACCGTTGCTTACGAAGGCCGCAAGCCCGTCGCCGTGGATACGATTGTAATTTCCACGCAACACAATCCGGACGTCACGCTCGAACAGATTAAACGCGACATGATTGAGTTCGTAATCAAGCCCGTCGTGCCCGCCGAACTCTTAACGCCCGAAACAAGATTTTTCGTCAATCCGACCGGCAAATTTGTAATCGGTGGTCCGCAGGGCGACAGCGGCTTGACCGGCAGAAAAATTATCGTCGACACTTACGGCGGCTGGGCGCGACACGGCGGCGGCGCATTCAGCGGCAAAGACCCAACGAAGGTCGACAGGAGCGCGGCTTATGCGGCTCGATACGTCGCGAAAAATATCGTCGCGGCGGGTTTGGCCGACGAATGCGAAATTCAGCTCGCTTACGCAATCGGCGTCGCTTATCCCGTCAGCGTCCGCGTGCAAAGTTTCGGCACGGCCAAAGTCGACGAGTCTTTAATCGAACGGCTTGTTAAAGAGAACTTCGACTTGCGTCCCGCCGGCATAATCAAGATGCTTGACTTGCGCCGACCGATTTATAAGCACACTTCGGCTTACGGCCATTTCGGCAGGACGGACATTGATTTCAGTTGGGAACACACCGACAAAGCCGACACACTTCGCAAAGCCTGTGGCTTTGTCAATTAGGATACGGTTGACGACACTACAACTAAAACAATTCCTAATTCGCAGAAAGCTTTTTGTATTAAGTTTCAACGCAAAAATTTTTTTCGGGCAGTCTCGACAACGGGGCTGTCTTTTTTGACGGGAAAATTTTTCTGTGCTAAACTTAGCGCACAACAGAAACGGAGGTAACTGCTTTGGACGACAAAAAAATTCACACCGAAGATTTCGGCGACGCAATAGAAGATGAACAGCACGAAGACGAATTGCCCGACGTTATCCCCGCCGAAGACGACGACGGCGACGAAATAGAAGTTCACTTCGACGAATCCGCCGCACAGGTTGAAGCGGTCGAGGGCGATTACAGCGCAGATCAAATTCAAATTCTCGAAGGACTTGAGGCAGTTCGATTGCGCCCCGGAATGTACATCGGCTCCACCGGCGAACGCGGCCTGCATCATCTGGTTTATGAGGTCGTCGACAATTCGATTGACGAGGCTCTCGCCGGCTTTTGCACCGAGATAAACGTCACGATTGAGGCGGACAACTCCATAACCGTAAGCGACAACGGCCGCGGCATTCCCGTCGACATGCACGAGAGCGGCAAGCCCGCCGTTGAAGTCGTGTTGACTGTTTTGCACGCGGGCGGCAAATTCGGCGACGGCGGCTACAAAGTCAGCGGCGGACTGCACGGCGTGGGCGCCAGCGTGGTCAATGCGCTCAGAAAATCTATGGAAGTTGAAGTTCGCCGCGACGGAAAAATTTATCGGATAACTTTTTCACGCGGCGAGACCGTCACGCCGTTGGAAGTTGTCGGCTCCGCACCCGACACCGGCACCAAAGTTCACTTCCTGCCCGACGACGAAATTTTTGACGTGCACGAATTCAACTTCGACACCCTCAAAAACCGTCTGCGCGAGCTGGCATTTTTGAACAGCGGAATAACAATCACGCTCGGCGACAAACGTAGCGACGGACAAGACTGCACGTTCCATTTTGACGGCGGGATAAAATCTTTCGTCGAACATCTCAACCGCAAGAAAGAACGCATTAACCCGACGCCGATTTACTTCAACGGCCGCCGCGACGATGCGGTTGTCGAAGTTGCAATGCAGTACACCGACAGCTACCAGGAAAATATTTTCAGCTACGTCAACAACATCAACACCGAGGAAGGCGGCATGCACCTTATCGGATTCCGCACTGCGCTTACCAAAGTCGCCAACGACTTCGCCAAACGTCACAACCTGCTCAAGAGTAGCGACAGCACGTTAAGCGGCGAGGACGTGCGCGAAGGTTTGACGGCGATTATCAGCGTCAAGCTCCACAATCCGCAATTCGAGGGTCAAACGAAAACCAAACTCGGCAACGTGGAAATTCGTTCGCTGGTGAGCGCGGTCGTCAACGAGAGCCTCAGCGAATTTTTCGAGGAGAATCCCGCCGTCACGAAACAGATACTCGAAAAGGCGATTATGGCTGCCCGTGCACGCGAGGCCGCCCGCAAAGCTCGCGAACTCACCCGCCGCAAGAATGCACTGGAAATTTCGTCACTGCCCGGCAAACTCGCCGACTGCTCCGTCAAAGACCCCGACAAGGCGGAAATTTACATCGTTGAGGGTGACAGCGCGGGCGGCTCCGCCAAACAAGGTCGCGACCGTCGTTTCCAGGCGATATTGCCTCTGCGCGGAAAAATCCTCAACGTCGAAAAAGCTCGGCTGGATAAAATTTTCGCCAACGCGGAGATACGCACGATGATTACGGCCTTCGGCACAGGCATAAGTGACGACTTCGACTTGAGCAAACGACGCTACGGCAAGATTATCATTATGACGGACGCGGACGTTGACGGCGCACACATCCGGACTTTGCTCTTGACGTTCTTTTATCGCTACATGAAGCCGCTTGTCGACCACGGGCACGTTTACATTGCACAGCCGCCCCTCTATCAAATTCGCAAAGGCAAGGAGCACTGGTACACTTACAGCGACGAAGAACTTTCCCGCAAGCTCGACGAGGTCGGACGTGACGGCGCGACCGTTCAACGCTACAAAGGTCTCGGCGAGATGAATCCCGAGCAACTCTGGGAAACGACGATGGATCCTATGAAGCGCACGATGCTCCGCGTCGAAGTCAAAGACGCCGTTGAAGCCGACGAACTGTTTACAATCCTCATGGGCGACCAAGTTGCCCCGCGTCGTCAGTTCATTGAAGAAAACGCGCTCCTCGTGAAGAACCTGGACATTTAAAAAAATTTTCTCCCGCAAGAAAATTTCCTTGCGGGAGTTTTTGTTTGGAACGACCGTCGATTATTGAACGGCAAAAATTTTTATGCCATTTGACATACTCCCCACGACGGCGGAGGCTTTCAACAGTTAAAAATATTTTACTTCGTTATGCGGCAACCATTTGACATATGACTTGACAATCTATAAAATGATTTGGCATTCAATAAAAATTTTTAGGGGGTGAGTGTTATCGCTATTACAATCGCAGCAACCATCATTGCAATAATTCTCGGCGCAATCGGCGGCTATGCCGCACGCAAAAAATCTGCCGAAGCTCAAATCGGTTCGGCAGAAGAAGAAGCACGGCGTATCCTTGAAGAGGCGCGGGAAAAGAGTAACGCAGAAAAAAAAGAAGCCATTCTTGAAGCTAAGGAAGAAATTCATAGAATGCGGCAGGATCTCGACCGTGACACCAAAGAGCGGCGAAACGAACTCTCTCGCCAGGAACGTCGCGTTGTTCAAAAGGAAGAGAACCTGGACAAAAAATTGGATTCGCTGGAGAAAAAAGAACTTCTTTTGACAAAAAAGGAGGCTCGCCTGAACGAATCACAGGCACAACTTGACGCCATGCAGGAGCGCGAAGACGCCGAGTTGGAACGCATTGCCGCCCTCTCCAAGGACGAAGCACGCGATATCCTCATGAATGAGGTTGAGGAAAATTTAAAGCACGACAAGGCACTTAAAATCAAAGAGTACGAGACACAAATCCGTGACGAGGCCGACAAGAAGGCACGCGATATTTTGAGCACGGCAATCCAACGCTGTGCCGCCGACCATGTAACCGAGACAACCGTATCCGTCGTGGCATTGCCCAGCGACGACATGAAAGGTCGCATCATCGGCCGCGAAGGTCGCAATATCCGAACGCTTGAAACTTTAACCGGCATCGACTTAATCATCGACGACACGCCCGAAGCCGTGATACTTTCCGGTTTCGACCCCGTAAAGCGCGAAGTCGCCCGCGTCGCTCTGGAAAAACTTATTTCCGACGGACGAATTCACCCGGCACGGATTGAAGAGATGGTCGAGAAGGCTCAACGCGAAGTTGATAACCGCATGAAGGAAGCAGGCGAACAAGCCACCTTTAAAGTCGGCGTGCACGGAATTCATCCCGAATTGATTAAGCTCCTCGGTCGGCTGAAGTATCGCACGAGCTACGGTCAAAACGTCTTGAATCATTCAATCGAAGTGGCGACGTTGGCCGGCATTATGGCAAGCGAGCTCGGCGTCGACGTGAACTTAGCCAAACGCGCCGGACTTCTCCACGACATCGGCAAGGCCGTCGACCACGAAATCGAAGGTCCGCACGTGACAATCGGCGCGGACTTGGCCAAACGTTACCGCGAGAATAAACACGTTATCAACGCAATCGCCTCTCATCACGGCGACGTTGAAGCCACTTCCGTCGAAGCGGTGCTCGTGGCGGCCGCCGATGCAGTTTCCGCAGCAAGACCCGGTGCCCGTCGTGAAAGTTTGGAGATGTATCTTAAGCGGCTTAAAATGCTCGAGGAGATTGCCGAATCTTTCGAGGGCGTCGAACGTTGTTTTGCCATTCAGGCCGGCCGTGAAATTCGCGTCATGGTCAAGCCCGACAAAGTCGACGACGACGCCGCAGTCATTCTTGCACACGATATCGTCAAGAAAATCGAAAAAGATTTGGATTATCCCGGTCAAGTTCGGGCGACCATTATCCGTGAAGTTCGCGTAGTCGACTACGCGAAATAATTCAATGCGTAACTCAATGCGTGATGCGTAATGAATTCCAAAATTTACGCATTGCGCATTATTCATGCGTGTTGCTTTTAAAAGGAGGTTGAAGCGGTGTTTGATTTTCTGAAGAAGTCGAAGAAACCCAATCCCGACGCCAGTCGGCTGTTGGCGTCGATTCTTGTGGTGTTTCCTGCGGTTCAGTCAGTGACTTACGAGTCAAAAGGCGAGACGCTTGAATTCTCCTTTGCATTGAACGGAAAATTTTCGCAGGACGACTTCACCGAATTTTTAAACTATGTGGCCGAGTCGGTGGAAACTTTTCACCATTTGGAAGGGCTCGGCGGCGCGACGATTGAACTCAACGTCGAGGGCGTCTACGGTACATTTTTCTTGAACGTGCGCCGAGACGTGGCAACGTTGACTTGTCGCGAGCTGTCGCTTCTTACAGAGCTGGCGGCAAATTATTTCGGCGACCGGCTGATTGAAGAGTACGACGACAATTATTTTCCCGACGAAGAATATCTCATGGCGCAGGAAGATTATTTGGAGCAGTGCCTTAACAACATGCGTCAAATGCGCGTGGAAGGTCGGATTGTCGGCGTGCGCGAACATGAACGAGTACTCGTCTATTCGCGCTGAAAGGAGCAAATTTTTTTGAAAATTTTAATGGTCGGTGATGTCGTCGGCAAAACTGGCAGATATTTTTTTATGGAGCAGACGCTCGAACTCAAGCAAACCCACAAAATTGACATGGTAGTTGTTAACGGCGAGAATGCCGCGCACGGTAATGGCTTGACCCCGCAAATTTTCGATGAGCTGATTCGTGGCGGCGCGGACGTCGTAACAAGCGGCAATCACATTTGGGACAACCCAAAAATCATGGAGATTATCGACATTGAGCCGTTTCTCCTGCGTCCGGCCAATTATCCCGAGGACGCACCCGGCAAAGGCTTTTGCATTTTTCCCGTCGGCAAAAAAAATATCGGCGTGATAAATCTTTCCGGCAGAACGTTCATGCCGCCGATTGATTGTCCGTTTCGTTTGGCGGAGAAAATGTTGACCTTCATGCAGAAAAATTGCGACGTGATTTTAATCGACTTCCACGCCGAGGCGACGAGCGAAAAGATTGCTTTCGCCCATTTGTTCGACGGGCGGGTCACCGCAGTCGTCGGCACGCACACGCACGTTCAAACGGCCGACGAAAAAATTTTGCCGAAGGGTACCGCTTACATAAGTGACTTGGGCATGGTCGGCGCGGAAAATTCCGTTCTCGGTATGATGATTGAGCCGGTGATTAAACGATTCGTGACGGGGCGGCCGAGCAAATTTGATGTCGCCAAAGGTGCCGCCGTTTACTGCGCTCTGCTTATTAATATCGACAACAAAACCGACAGAGCCGTTCGCGTCGAGCGCATTCAAATTCATGAGCAGGGCGGCCTTGAACGAATTCCGATAACATGATTACAATTAACAACTTCCTGTCAGAAAAGATGCGTTCGCTCGGCGCGGCCGCTTACAAAAAATTTCTGTGCAACGAAGTGATTCAAAATTGGAGCCGACTTGTCGACGAAAACATTGCCGCCAAAGTCAAGCCCGTCACGATTGAAC
The DNA here is from genome assembly GCA_947305445.1 of uncultured Selenomonadales bacterium. GTDB lineage: Bacteria > Bacillota > Negativicutes > Selenomonadales > Selenomonadaceae > Quinella. The sequence goes on along the minus strand of CAMZDU010000009.1, from coordinate 814 downwards.
ACGGCATTTTGTTTGTCGACGTGAAAAGCTCCGCCTACAAAGACCAGCTGAAATTTTTGTCGGAAGATATAATCGACAGCATTAACGCCGCCTTTGCCGAGGGCGAGCCGCTTGTCACAAGTATTCAAATTGCCAAGGGTTTTCAAGTCGCCAATATGCCGCCCGAAAAAATTTCCGAGCCGTCATTCCCCGACAAAAACATCACGCTTGAGCAGATAACTTTGTCGGACGAGGAGATCGCCCGTTGCCAACGGCAGGTGCAAAAAATTTCCGACGAAAAACTTCGGCAAACGGCTTTACAAACTTTATTGTCGCAAGCGCGAGTTCAAAAATTCCGCGTGGCGAACGGTTGGCACAAATGCGCACGGTGCAACGCCTTCTGTCCGCCGCAGGATTTTTTTTGTGAGACGTGCGCTATAAAAGCTCGTGCGGAAATGGTCGACGAGCTATTCAAAATTTTTTACGACGAGCCGTGGCTGAAAACTTCCGCCGCGCAGAAAATTTTACTCGAACGAATGCCGCACATGCGCACGGAGTGTTCGGAGGATGCAGTCGAATCGGCGCGCACCTCGTTGATACAAAAAGTTGCTGGCCGCGTGCGTTTCGGCGACGAAGAATCCCCCGACGTGTTAAAGCTCGTCATGTTGGAGAAGCGTTTGCCGCCCGACAAACTCACGCCCGCGATCATTCGCCGCACGCTAATCGATTTGCAATTCAATTTGGCCGACCAAGCCAAAATCTTGCGCTACAATTCGCGAACACAACGCTTCGTCAATTAGGATACGGAGTGTGTGTTTGACGGCGATAACACCAC
>CAMZDU010000008.1 GCA_947305445.1 uncultured Selenomonadales bacterium | reverse complement strand
CACGTTGATTCTCAACACCAATGGCGCAAGAATCGTTGCCGACGAGGACGCGGACATCATTGTTAAAATCAATTAACTTTTCACGGTTATAAATTTTTTCGACTGTCGGTCACTAACGCGGGCGGCAGTCTTTTTAATGCTTGAACGGAGTTGACGACGTGGACGACAAATTTTACGAAACAATGACTTTGCTCTTTGAAGAGCTGGGAATAAAATTTCCCTACACCGACTCCAGACAGATTTACGTCAAAGGCAATTCCACGCATGAAATAGTTTTGTTTACAGATTCGATTGTGAGTTTTGCGCGGCGTGAACCGGATTTGTCGAAAGCTCCCGTTGTGCCGTGTCTGATTGCGTTTGCCATGTTCGATTGCCAGGTCGAGGAAAAATTTGCCTTTCCCGCAGGCAACAACTTTATCGATCGTTACAGAAACATTACTGTCGATTCGAGCCGACCGTTGACGACGATTGTCAAAGGTTGTTATCGGCTGATAAGATTAATAAGAAATTGTTTCGTGCACAACATGAGCGGCGTCCGCAACGAGAACGGCGAGTTCGTCTTCGCGCACGGCCGCAAACACTTGCGGATAAGCGGCGAGATGTTGAACTTGCTGTACTACATAATTTTTTTGACGGTGCGCGGCAAATACGCCGTGCCGACTGCGGGACATTTTGAGGCCGCGATTATCACGTATTACGACAAACTTGAAAAATATATCTCCGCGCACGGAAATTTCCGCGACGAGTCAACCGAAGCTCTGCCCGTCGTAAACGCGCCGTTCTTTTTAAAAACTTGCGCTCGTCTTCGTGTAGAAAATACGACGTGGCTGATAAGGTTCGCGCCCGTCGGTGGCTCGGCGTCCGACAAAATTCAAATCACCACGGAATACAAAGCTCACGAAAAATCAAAATATTATTCGGACTACGGCACGGATTATAAGATTGACTGCGGCGGAAAAACTTACATCATTCCGCTGGAAGCTCTCGACGACGAAAACTCCATTCCGTTAAACAATCTCAACATCTGGACGAAACTTTAGAAAGGACGCGTGATTATCATTAAAACAATTACCACAACCAAAATCGAGGAACTGATTAAACGCTATCCCGCGCTGGAAATTTGTCGTGCCGATTTGTTCGCAATGATTGAAACTCTTTGCGAAGGCTTTCGCGGCGGCGGCAAGCTTATCACCTGCGGCAACGGCGGTTCTGCGGCGGACGCTATGCACATCGTCGGCGAGCTGATGAAAGGTTTTCTTCTGCCGCGCAAAATTGACAAGTGCAATCCCGAATTCGTCACGCGTGCACAGGAACTTTTTCCGGCCGACGTCGAGTTCTTCAAGGCGAATCTTCAAGGCGCGTTGCCGACTGTCAGTTTGGTCGGCGAAACTTCACTGTTGACCGCCTTCGCAAATGACGTGTCGCCGAATTTGATTTTCGCGCAACAAATCTTCGGACTCGGTCGGCGCGGCGACGTGTTGCTTGCAATTTCGACATCGGGCAATTCGGACAACGTGTTGTTCGCCGTGGAAGTCGCCAAAATTATCGGACTTAAAGTCATTGCAATGACGGGGCGGCGCGGCGGTCGACTGAGGCATTTGTCGGACGTGGCAGTATGCGTGCCGGCCGATTCGTCGTACACGATTCAAGAATTCCACCTGCCGATTTATCACATGCTCTGCCTTGCGCTTGAGAACGAATTTTTCGGAGAATGACCACGCCCTAATTTTTTTGGAGTGATGATTTTGCACGAGGCAACACTTGTTGAAAGTATTTTAAATATCGCGCTGGAGGCGGCGGAAAAAAATCACGCAACAAAAATTTTCACGGTCGGATTGACGCTCGGAGAATTGGCCGGCGTCGAAGTCGAGGCGTTGCGCTTGTCTTTCGACGTGCTGAAAAAAAATACTCCCGCTGACGACGCAGAGCTTGTGATTAATCGCGTGCCGATTACTGCGGCGTGCAACAAGTGCGGCAAAATTTTTCAGCTCGAACGCTACAATTTTTTTTGTCCCGAATGTGATGGAATTTTAATTTTACAAAGCGGTCGTGAATTGCTCGTTGACTTTGTGGATTGCGAGTAGTGCACCAAAAATTTTTAACTATTTCCAAGTTAAAATTTTTTTTATTGCGCGAGCGGCAGATTGAGCGCGAAAAACATTGGCACGCGCTGACGAAGGCCAAGTCGCGCACTCGAAGGCCAACCCGAAAATTTTTGCGCTGATGACCGCACGGGAGGTTTTGTTTTGGAAATTAAACTAATGAAAAATATTTTGGGCGCGAACGACGAGCTTGCCGCCCTCAACCGCAAACATTTCGCTGAATGCGGTGTAGTCGTGATGAATTTAATGGGCTCGCCCGGCTCCGGCAAGACGACGTTGCTTGAAAAAACTTTGGCTCGCCTCGCCGATAAAATTAAAATCGCAGTGATTGAGGGCGACCTGTTCACCGCAAAGGACGCCGAACGAATTGAGCGAGCCGGCATCGACGTGATTCAGATTAACACGGCGGGCGGCTGTCACCTCGACGCGGCAATGATTCAAAAAGCTTGCGCCTCGCTCGACTTGAACTCGCTTGACTTGCTGATTGTCGAGAACGTCGGCAATTTGGTTTGTCCTGCCGAATTCGACATCGGCGAAAATTTTAAAGCGGTCGTGTTGTCGATAACCGAAGGCGACGACAAGCCGCTAAAGTATCCGCTGATTTTCAAGGAGTCGGCGGCGGCGGTGCTTAACAAAATAGATCTGCTACCGTTCACGAACTTTGACTTGCAATCGGCGCGGACTGACTTGACTACGCTACACCCGACGATAAAAATTTTTGAGACGAGTTGCACACGCGGCACGGGTCTCGACGAGTGGACGCAATGGTTGCTCGAAAGGACGGTGCGCTGATGGACGGGCTGTTCACCGCGGAAAATACCGTGCTCGGCGTCGGCAACACAATTTTGTCTGACGAAGGCTTCGGCGTGCGCGTCGTCGAATATCTGCAAAAAAATTTTACGTTCCCCGAAAATGTTTCGCTTGTCGACGGCGGGACACTCGGCGTGGAGTTGACGCACTTTGTCACGGGCACGCGACGATTGTTGATTATCGATTCGATTGACGGCGGCGCACAACCCGGCACGATTTTTCACTTGCGCGACGAAGAATTGCGAGCGCACTTCGCGCAAAAAATTTCGGCGCACGAAGTCGGCATACAGGACGTGCTGACGATGTTGGAGCTAAGCGGCAAAAAAATTCCGTGCGTCGAATTGATTGGTGCGCAACCGTTCAGTTTGGAGGCGGGCGTCGAACTTACGGAGCCGATGAAAAAATTGGTGCCGCTCTTCGCAGACAAAGCCATTGAAATTTTACGCAACTGGGGATTAAAAGCAATCGGCAGTCAATGATATAATGGCGGCGAGGTGATTTGTATGATTCAGGAAGAGCAACCGGTAAAGATAACGATTCAGGATTTAATCTATTCGCATGTAAAAGATTTAGGCAAGCGCATGGACAGGTTGGAAAATCGCATGGACAAGTTGGAAATGCGAATCGAAAAACTTTCCGAACGCATGGATAAGCAGGACGAAAAGATTGATCGCTTAGCCGCCAAGATTGACGAACTGCGCCGCGATTTAACGGGCGGCACCAATCACAATCAGGTTATGACCGGTTCAATCGTAGCAATCGCGCTGGGCGTCATTTATTTTGTGTTTACTCATTGAACTGCCAATTATCAACTCTGAGGAGGTACTGAGATGATAATTTTTCCTGCGATAGACCTGCGCGGCGGCAAATGCGTGCGTTTGATTCAAGGCGACTTCGATAAAGAGACAATTTATTCCGACGACGTGCAAGCAACCGCTCTCAAGTGGCAAGCGGCGGGCGCGAAGTTCATTCACGTTGTCGATTTGGACGGAGCGAGGGAAGGTTCGCCGCAAAATCTCGACGCCATAAAAAAAATTTTGGAGGTCGTTGAAATTCCGATTGAAGTCGGCGGCGGGATTCGCACACTTGACGACGCGAACAGGCTGTTGACGTTGGGAGTGCGCCGCGTGATTCTGGGCAGTGTCGCTGTCGAAAATATTTTGCTCGTCGAGGACGCGGCTAAAAAGTTCGGAGATAAAATTGTCGTCGGCATTGACGCTCGCGGCGGCTTTGTTGCCGTTCACGGCTGGGAAAAATCTTCTCAAGTCAAAGTCGAGGAACTTGCAAAAAAAATTGTCGCGGCGGGCGTCAAGACAATTATCTACACCGACATCTCCAAGGACGGAATGTTGAGCGGCGTGAACGCGTCGACCTTCGCTGAACTTGCCCGGTCTTCGGGCGCACAAATCGTGGCCTCCGGCGGTGTGCGTTCCGTTCAAGACATTCGCGCTCTTAAATCTGTCGAGGCTCAAGGCGTAGTTGGTGTCATTGTCGGCAAGGCGATTTATACCGGCGCACTCGACTTGAAGTCGGCGATTGAAATTGCGGAGGAAAAATCATGCTGACTAAAAGAATTATTCCCTGCCTGGACGTGAAGAACGGACGCGTCGTCAAAGGCACGAACTTTGTCGGATTGCGCGACGCGGGCGATCCCGTTGAGCTTGCCAAACGCTACGACGCTGAACGGGCGGACGAGCTGGTCTTTCTGGACATCACCGCTTCGCACGAAGGACGCGGTACTATGGTCGAAGTCGCTAAAAGTTGTGCGGCGCAAGTTTTTATTCCGTTCACTGTCGGCGGTGGCATTCGCACGGCCGAAGACATGCGCGTCATGTTGGCGGCGGGTGCCGATAAAATTTCCGTCAACAGCGCGGCGGTTAAAAATCCCGAACTCATCAGCGACGGCGCGAAACGTTTCGGCAGTCAATGCGTCGTGCTGGCAGTCGATGCAAAACGTTCGGGCGACGGCTGGGAAATTTACGTCAACGGCGGCAGAACTCCGACCGGACTTGATTGCCTGGAGTGGGTCAGACGCGGCGTCGCGCTCGGTGCCGGCGAGATTTTGTTGACGAGCATGGACGCCGACGGCACGAAGGACGGCTATGACATTGAACTTACCCGCGCAGTCAGCGAGGCCGTCAACGTGCCCGTGATTGCTTCGGGCGGCGCGGGCGAGCTGTCGCATTTTTATGACGTGCTTGTCGACGGAAAAGCTGACGCGGTTTTGGCGGCAAGCGTCTTCCACTACGGCCGCTACACCATTCGCGAAGTCAAAGAGTACCTTCAACGTCGCGGCGTCGAAGTCAGATTTTAGGAGGTCGTAACTTGATTGAACTTTTGGCACCTGCGGGAAGTTTCGACGCACTGCGGGCGGCCGTTGAGGCGGGCGCGGACGCCGTCTACTTGGCGGGCGAAAAATTCGGTGCACGAGCCTACGCCGAAAATTTTGCCGGCGATCAACTTCTCCGCGCCACAGAATTCGCGCACCTTCGCGGCGTCGCGGTTCACGTCACCGTTAACACGATAATTGCCGACGAGGAACTTGACGAGTTCGCGGAGTATATAAAATTTTTGCGGCGGGCGAACGTCGACGCGTTGCTTGTGCAGGATTTGGGAGCAGCGGCCGTTGCAAAATTTGTCGCACCCGAAATTCCTTTGCACGCCTCCACGCAGATGAGCATTCACAATTCGGAAGGCGTGCGCGCTTTGGCCGAGCTGGGATTTTCGCGTGCGGTGTTGAGTCGCGAGCTGACTTTGACCGAGCTGAAAAAAATTTGTCGCACGTCGCCGATTGAAACGGAAATTTTTATCCACGGTGCACTTTGCGTGTGTTGGTCGGGACAATGCCTGATGAGTTCGCTTATCGGCGGGCGCAGTGGCAATCGCGGGCGTTGCGCTCAACCGTGCCGCCTGCCCTATGAACTTGTCGACGAACACGGCAAAAATCTTTTAAACGCCGGCAAATATCTTCTAAGCCCGAAAGATTTAAACACGCTCGATTTGTTGCCGAAGCTCGTTGAAACGGGCGTTACGTCGCTCAAGATTGAAGGTCGCATGAAGCGGCCGGAGTATGTCGCCACGGTCGTGAAGGTTTATCGCGACGTGCTCGACGGAAATTTTTCCGTGACTGATGAACAACGCCGCAAGCTCGCGCAAATTTTTAATCGCGACTTCACGACGGCTTACTTAGAAAAAAATCCCGGCCGCAATTTAATCAGCGACATGAAACCCAACAATCGCGGCGTGCCGATTGGGCGTGTCGTCGAAGTCGGGCGCGAAAAACTCGTGCTGAAATTGAGCGGCGAACTTCACGCGGGCGACCAAGTCGAGATTTGGGTTAAGGTCGGCGGGCGCGTCACGTTCACTGTTGAAAATTTTGAACTGCGCGGCAATCTGTGCACGCTCATAGCTCCGACACGGGGCGTGCGCGTTCACGACAGGGCGTTTAAAATTTTTGACGCTCAGTTGACTGCGGAAGCTCGAAAATTTTTCGGCGGCGCACCCGTGAGAAAAATTTCCGTTGCGGCTGATGTGCGCGTTAAACTCGGCGAGCCGCTGACACTGACGCTGACTGATGCCGACGGCAACTCCGCGACCGCGCAGACGAATTTTATTGCAGAACCCGCCGTCAATCGTCCGTTGACTGTCGACACGCTCCAAAAGCAAATAGGGCGGCTCGGCAATTCGATTTTCACGCTAAAAAAAATTTCGGCTGAACTCGACGATAACGTTATGATTCCCGTAAGCGAGCTTAACGACGTACGCCGCCACGCAGTCGAACAGCTGGAACGTCAACGTCTAAAAAAATTTGTGAGGTCAACTGCAGTTAGGAGTTATGAGTTAGGAGTTATGAGTTATAATGACGCCGCCGAAACAACTCCTAACTTAATTGCTCACGTCGACACGCTCGACAAAGTTAACGCCGCACTCGACGCGGGCGCAGATGAAATTCTCTTCGGCGGCGAAACTTTTACAAATCGTCCTGTGAAAAATTTTTCGTCGGCGGTTGAAGTCGTGCACGCTCGCGGGAAAAAAATTTCGTTGGCGACGCCGCGTATTGTCCGCGAAGATGAACCGCTTGCACTTGTCGAAGCCGACGCAATTTACGTGCACAACTTGGCGACGCTCCGACTTGTCAAGCGATTGACTGATACGCCGATTCGCACGGATTTTTCGTTGCACGTCTTTAACGGCGCGACGATAAATTTTTTGCGCGAACTCGGCGTCGAAGGCGTGACGCTCTCGCCGGAACTGAACCTGCAACAAATTAAAGCTCTGGTAAAAAAATCACCGTTGCCCGCAGAATGCATCGTCCACGGGCGGCAGGAGCTGATGATTTCGGCTTATTGCGTGCTCGGAAGTTTTTTGGGGGCACTCGACAAAAAAAATTGCCCGCACGTTTGTCGGACGAAAAAATTTTTTTTGCGCGACAGAAAGGACGAACTCTTCCCCGTCGTCACCGACCAATTTTGTCGAATGCATATCCTGAACGCAAAGACGCTGTCGATGATTGAGCACCGCGACGACTTCGGCGGCGTAAGCAGACTTCGCGTCGACTGCAGGGCACTGACTGTCGAAGAGACCGCGCAAGTTGTTCGCGCTTACAAATTCGGCGGCGCGGAGATTGAAAATTTTACACGCGGCCATTACTTCAGAGGAGTGACCAACATTGAAAATTGTTAACGGAATTTTTTTCGCATTGATGATTTTGCTCGTGCTGAGCGGTCGACTTGAGGCCGGACACTTGGAAGACATTGCGGCACGTGGAACGATACGCATCGGCACGACGGGCGATTATATTCCGATGTCTTACCTGAACCCCGCGACAGGCCAATACGAAGGCATTGACGCCGAACTTTCAAAAATTATTGCGGAGTCGTTGGGAGTGACGATTGAATACGTGCCGACGACTTGGCCGACGCTCGCCGCCGACTGTTTAGCGGGCATGTTTGACATTGCGCTTTGCGTCATCTCGCGAAATTTTGCTCGTGCTAAGACCATGGCGATGAGCGACGCTTACGGCGAAGTACTCTTCGGCAAGACGATTCTCTGTCGCAAGTCCGACGCAAAAAAATTTAAAACTCTCGCCGACCTCAACCGCCCGAACGTCCGCGTGATGATTAATCCCGGCGGCACGAACGAGAAATTTGCCCGCGCCAACTTGACGAACGTGACGCTTATCGTCCACGAAGACAACGCCGACATTCCGATACAAATCGCCGAGGGCAAAGCCGACATCATGATTACCGAGACCGTCGAGGCCGTCAGTTGGGTTAAGCGCGAACCGAGACTTGCCGCGCCGTTGGTTGATAAGCCGTTCAGCCGTCACTCCTGCGGCATTCTCATGCAGAAGGGCGACCAAGAATTTTTGAATTACATAAATTTTGTACTCGCCGAGTTGCGCATGGACGGGCGACTTGAGCAACTGGAGACGACGTATCTGGGACGGAGGACACATGCTGCTAAGTGATTTTGATTACGAATTGCCCGAAGAGTTAATCGCGCAACGACCGATTGAACCGCGCAACGCTTCGCGGTTAATGGTGCTCGACCCGACGCGGCAAACGATTCGGCACGAAAAATTTTTCGACCTGCAAAAATTTTTGACGGCGGGCGATACGCTCATCTTCAACGACACGCGAGTTATTCCGGCGCGGCTAATCGGACGCAAGTCCACGGGCGCACGCGCCGAAATTTTTTTGCTCCGACGATTGGACGCCGTGACATGGGAGACTTTAGTTAAACCCGGCAGGAAAATTGCGGAGGGTGCAGAAATTTTTTTCGGCAATGAATTGAGTTGCAAAATCGTCGGACGCACGGACTTTGGCGGACGCGTCGTTCAGTTCAAATTCAATGGAATTTTTGAGGAAATTTTAGACCGTTTGGGTGAAACTCCGCTGCCGCCTTACATTCACGAAAAACTTGACGACAGCGAACGTTATCAGACCGTTTACAACCGCGAACGAGGCTCCGCCGCCGCACCGACTGCCGGTTTACACTTCACGGCGGAGCAAATGCGCGACTTGAAAAATTTCGGCGTCAATCTCGGCTTCGTGACGTTGCACGTCGGGTTAGGAACCTTCCGCCCCGTGCAAGTCGAGACGATTGAACAGCACACCATGCACGAAGAATTTTTTTCGATACCGCAGGAGACTGCCAACCTTATCCGCGAAACCAAAGCACGCGGCGGAAAAATTATCGCGGTCGGCACAACTTCAATCCGAACGCTTGAGGCGGCGGCGATTGATAAAAATTCCGTTGCAGTCGGAGCAAACTCAACGAAAATTTTCATTTATCCCGGCTACGAATTTAAAATCGTCGACGCGCTGATAACAAACTTCCATTTGCCGAAATCAACGTTGTTAATGTTGGTCAGCGCATTGGCGGGACGAGACTTTATCTTGCGTGCCTATCGCGAGGCAGTCAAAGAGCGTTACAGATTTTTTTCTTTCGGCGACGCAATGTTCATCACACGCAGAAGTTGAAGGCTTTTAGTCACAATCAAGGATGGAAAATTTACGATAACGGAGATATATCGAGAGCAGGCTTAATTAATGGCGGCAATATCATTTGAACTTATACACAAAGACGCGGCAACGGGCGCACGAGCCGGTATATTGCACACACCGCATGGAAAATTTTTGACGCCGCTGTTCATGCCGGTGGGCACGCAAGCGACAGTCAAAACACTTTCGCCGCACGAAGTGCAAAATCTGGGCGCGGGCGTTATTTTGGCGAACACGTATCATTTATTCTTGAGGCCGGGTGCTCAGCTCGTGCAAAAAGCCGGCGGCTTGCACAAGTTCATGAACTGGACACACGGCATTTTGACGGACAGCGGAGGATTTCAAGTCTTCAGCTTGAGCGACCTGCGCAAAATCACAGAAGACGGCGTGACTTTCCGTTCGCACATTGACGGTTCGGAAAAATTTCTCTCGCCGGAAATTTCAATCGCGACGCAAGCCGCGCTCGGCTCCGATATCGCAATGGCCTTCGACGAGTGCATACCCTATCCGGCCGACTACGACTACGCCAAAGCTTCAACCGAACGAACGCACCGTTGGGCGGAGCGCAGTCTCAACGCGGCCTCGAATCCCAAGCAAGGTATCTTCGGCATTGTTCAAGGCGGCATGTACGAGGACTTGCGCGAGGAAAGTTCACGTGTTATCGGCTCCATGAACTTCGCGGGCTGTGCAATCGGCGGGCTCAGCGTCGGCGAGTCGCGTGAGATGATGTATCGTATGCTGGAAATTTCCACGCGTCATTTGCCCGAAAACAAAGCGCGATACCTTATGGGCGTCGGCACGCCCGACCATTTGATTGAAGGCGTTCTGCGCGGCGTGGATATGTTCGACTGCGTTTTCCCGACTCGTGTCGCTCGAAACGGCATGGCAATGGTCTCGCCGCTGACAAATACTCGCGGCCGGCTCGTCATGAAGAATTCGGACTACATTGAGGACTTTGCGCCGCTGGAGCCGAATTGCGATTGCTATGCTTGCCGCAACAAGTTCACCCGCGCTTACATTCGGCACCTTGTCCGCGCAGATGAAATTTTCGGCTTGAGGCTTTTGGCTCTGCACAATCTGCGTTATTTGCAAAGATTTACAGCGGCCATGCGCGAGGCCATTCTTGCCGACAGGTTCGCCGAGTTTAGAGAAAATTTTTTTACCGCTTACGAAGGAGGCAAATTGTCTGATGGATAACGAAATGGCGGCGTTGGCAAACTTCGCGCCGATAATTTTAATGGTTTTAATTTTTTATTTCCTGCTGTATCGTCCGCAGAAACGCGCCCACGACGAACACAATAAAATGCTTGACGCGCTGGAAATCGGCAACCGCGTAATCACGCTCGGCGGAATCTACGGCACGATAACCGCACTGGCCGACGACATTGTCACGGTGAAAATTGCCGACAAAGTTGAAGTCGAAGTCTCGCGCAATGCCATTAATGGCGTTGTGCCCGACAAAAAATAACACCACTTGAAATTTATAGGTAAATGTCATGAGCAAAGAAATATTTAAACAAAAATCCACGCTGACGAATGATGATATTCGCGAGCTTGTCGACAAAGTAAGTTCTCTGACCGGAAAGTATCCTGAAAGAGAGAAATTGAGACTTACACTCACCTTTGAGCAAATTTTGTTGGATTATCAGTTAGCGTTCGGAAATGACAAAGAAATATCCTGTGTATGGACTGAAGAATTTTTCCTCGGTTCACGTATTGCAATTTCTTCTTCCGGCAAAGAGTGCAATCCTCTCCTCAGAGCAAATGAGGAGGATGCGGAAATAGTTGAAATCACGCAGCGTATGTTGAACAATATCGGGCTGGGTACTCAGTATCAGTATCTTCGCGGTCACAATGTAACCACGATTAAACTGCCCAGCAAACGTAAGCTCACGATGTTGCATCAGATTTGGATTGCCGCCGCAATGGCGATATTGACGTTGATTCTGTTGCAATTCGTGCCTGCAGAGTCGGCAAAAATTTTCACGGACGATTTTGTAATTCGCGTCTTCAAAAAAATGGTAGGCATACTTTCGACGCTGGCAACGCCGATGATTTTTTTTGCACTGCTCACGGGCATAAGAAATATCGGCAACGTGTCTGCACTGGGACACATGGGCAAGACAGTCTGTCTACGCCTTGCAAAGCCGTATCTTGTCGCCGCAATATGCATTATGCTTGCCTGCATGGTCACATATTCGCCATCAGCAGAAGGCAGCGGCGGTGCATCTGTTTTCGGCAGTCTCTTTCAGCTCGTGCTGGACATCATACCCGACAATTTGGTAACGCCTCTGCAAATAAACAACGACATGCAAGTAATTGTCATTGCCGTCTTTGCAGGAACGGTGCTACTCATGATGAAGGGCGAAACTCCGCAATTCGACAAGCTGACAGACGAATTGGCTAACTTCGTGAACAAAATGATGGCTCTGGCGTGCAAAGGTCTGCCGCTATTAATTTATTTCGGAATTATCGCCGTAAGCGCACAAATGGACGCGGAACGCCTCCGAGATTTGTACAGGTTCGCAATGGCAATGTTAGGCGCATGGATAATCATCACGGGCTTTGTCGTCTTGCGAACGTGGCGGCTGATTGGCAGACCGCTGAAAGAAATTGTTAAGCCGACAATCCCCGCGTTGCTGATTAATCTTGCCACGTCTTCACAAATGGCGGCATATCCTGCAAGCGAAAAATGTTGCAAGGAAGATTGGGGCGTCGAGCCCAAGCTGTTCGA
>CAMZDU010000007.1 GCA_947305445.1 uncultured Selenomonadales bacterium | reverse complement strand
TCGGCCAGTTGCGAAAAAGTGGTTTCAATACGCCGCCGCCTACTGAATAATCTTGAGCAGTACTTTGGGTTTTAACGTAAACGATAACTTGCTCCAGCGCGTTACGTTTTGCATCTTCCAATGCTACATTTTTGGCGTCTTCACGAGTTTCTCTATCACCGTAGGTGTATTCGCCGAAAGCGACGACTTCGCGCCGTTCCGCAGAAATATTCGACATATTTACAAAGAAGGACAAGCCGAATATAAGTATGACGAAAAAAATTTTACCATACCTACTCTCTCCTCTGAATTGCTTGCATAATTTTAGTTGTTGTGTGATATAATATTTAAAAAAATTTTTTTGCGCAAGGAAATAACGTCTAAATGAATATAAAACTTTTTACAGGAATTCTTGGTGCGAGTTTGTTGCTCGTCGGTTGTGGTGAAGAAATTCAGCCGCCCAAGCCGCCCGTCGTCAAAGTTCAACAGGTCAAGTTATCCAACGCCGCAACCGAAGAAAATTATTCCGGTGTTGTGCGCGGCAGATACGAGACAAATTTGTCGTTCCGTGTCGGCGGAAAAATTATTTCTCGAAACGTGCAAACCGGCTCGCTCGTGCGGGCGGGCGACGTGCTTATGACGCTTGACCCGAAGGATATTGCCGAACAATTTAGAAGTGCCGACGCTCAAGTTGCCTCGACGCTGGCGCAACTCCAACTGGCCGAATCAAATCTAAATCGTTACAGCGAGCTGTTCAAGTCCGAAGCGATTGCCGCCGTCGTGCTCGACCAATACCGCACGCAGTACGACGCCGCAAAGGCCGCTTACGACGCCGCAGTCGCTCAGGCTCGGCAAAGTCAAAACGCGCTCGATTACACGACATTGACGGCCGATGCGGACGGCGTTATCTCCAATGTTGTGGCGGAGGTTGGACAGGTCGTCGCGGCGGGACAAAGTGTTTTGACGCTCGTACAGACCGGTGAACTTGAAGTCGTCGTCAACATTCCCGAAAACAAAATTTCCGCCGTGCAAATCGGCCGGCGCGTGTCAATAACTTTTTGGGCGACGGGCGACGAAGTCGGCGGCACCGTTCGCGAAATTTCTCCGATGGCCGATTCCGCATCGCGCACCTTCGCTGTAAAAATTTCTCTGCCGGACGTGCGCAATGTTCAGCTCGGCATGACGGCCAACGTTTCAATGCGCGAGGTTGCCTCAAGCACGATTGTCCTGCCGCTGAGCGCGATTTATCAGACGGGCGACGCCGCACAAGTTTGGCTTGTCGACAACGGCAAAGTTTCGTTGCGCAAAGTTGAAGTCTCCGACTTCGACAACAACAGCGTTCAAGTGCGCGGCCTCAAGTTGGGTGATACGGTCGTCGTTGCGGGCGTGCACAAATTGCGCGACGGACAAGAAGTCAGGGTCGGTGATTGACATGCGCAACTTAACCGAACTGTCGCTAAATCATCGTCCGCTGGTGTGGTATTTTATCGTCGTGGCGTTCGTCGGTGGAATTTTTTCTTACTTCAAACTCGGCCGCATGGAGGATCCGACTTTCGTCGTGCGCGAAATGATTGTTGCCGCTTATTGGCCGGGCGCGACTGCCGACGAGATGCAACAGCAAGTCACAGACAAACTCGAAAAGAAATTGCAGGACATTCCCGGCCTAGACAATCTGCGTAGTGAAACTCGGCCCGGCTCCACGGTCATTTATGTCGAATTGGGCGACACCGTTGAAACTGCCGAGATTCGGACGCGCTGGCGTGACGTGCGCAACTACTGCAACGACATCAAAGGCGATTTGCCGAGCGGCGTCGTTGGTCCGTTCTTCAACGACACCTACGACGAAGTTTTCGGCTCGGTTTACGCGCTCACCGGCGACGGATTCGATTACGAGGAGCTTCGTCGGCACGCGGAGGACATTCGCCGCCTGTTGCTCGGCGTCAACGACGTCAAGAAGATTGAACTTGTCGGCGTGCAGACGGAAATTGTTTACGTCGAGATTGAGCAGGCAAAGCTTGCCGAACTGGGCATAAGCCCACAGACAATTTCCGACACTCTCGCCGCGCAAAATGCAATGGTGCCCGCCGGCATGGTCGAGACTTCAAGCGACAATGTCTATCTGCGTGTGACGGGAATTTTCGACGACGTGGACGCGATAAAAAATTTGCCGATAAACGCGGGCGGCAGACTTTTCCGCCTGGCCGACATTGCCGCAGTCGAACGCCGCTTCGTTGACCCGCCGAACCCGAAGATGTTTTTCAACGGCATGCCCGCGATTGGAATTGCGGTGGCCATGGAGAGCGGAGGCAACATTCTCAACCTGGGCAAAAACCTAGATAAAACGGTCGAGGCGATTCAACAGGAGTTGCCGCTCGGTCTGGAAATTCATCAAGTGTCCGATCAGCCGCAGGTCGTCGAAGATTCGATCGGCGAATTCGTCGAAACGCTCGTCCTGGCAATCGTAATCGTTTTGGGCGTGAGCTTTGCCAGTCTCGGTCTGCGGACGGGACTTGTCGTCGCGGGGTGCATACCGCTCGTGCTCGCCGGAACATTTTGCTTCATGTACGTGCTCGGAATTGACCTGCACAAAGTTTCGCTCGGCTCGCTGATAATTGCGCTGGGACTTTTGGTCGACGACGCGATAATTGCCGTAGAGATGATGAGCGTGCAACTTGAGCGCGGGCTGTCGAGATTCGACGCGGCTTGCCACGCCTTCAATGTGACGGCCAAACCGATGCTGACGGGCACGCTGATAACTTGCGCGGGATTCATACCGGTCGCCTTCGCCAAGGGCATTGCCAGCGAATTTTGCCGCGACATGTTTTGGGTCGTGTCAATCGCGCTGATTTTGTCGTGGATTGTTTCGGTGATGGTCGCGCCGCTGTTTGGAACCTACATCATCAAGATTGAGAAAAAATCCGACGACGAGCTTTACGACAGCCGCTTCTACAAAATTTTCCGCCGCGTGCTGGAAATTTTTTTGAACAACAAAATTTTCGTGCTTAGCGGGACAATCGCGGCATTCGGCGTGACAATCTTCGCGGCAGGTTTCGTGCAGCAGGAGTTCTTCCCGCCGTCAATACGTCCCGAAATTTTGATTAAGTTCACTCTGCCGGAAGGTTCGTCACTTGCGGCGACACAGGCCGAAGCCGACCGCTTTGCAAAGTTTCTGGACGGCGAGCGCGACAATTTGAAAAATTTTGCTTACTACGTCGGAAGAGACACGCCGCGTTTCGTGCTAACCATTGCGCCCAAGACCGCCGCCGACAACGTTGCAAAGTTTGTCGTCACCGCCAAAGACGACAACCGTGACGCGCTGATAAAAAAAATTCGCGCCGAGCTTGCCGACAATTTCCCGCTCGTGCGCACGAATATTCAGCTGATACAGACCGGACCGCCCGCCGATTATCCGATAATGTTGCGTGTCTCCGGCACCGACCTCGACAAAGTTCATGAGCTTGCCGGACAAGTTGCAGACCTAGTCGCCGCCGACTCCAACATCACGGAAATTTCTTTCGACTGGAACGAAAAATCCAAAGTCGTGCGAATTGACCTTGACCCGGATAAATTGCGTGCGCTGGGAGCGTCAAGTCAGCTCGTCAAGTCCATGCTCTACACCGAAATCACCGGCGCGAAGGCCGCAGAATTTTACACGGGCGACAGGACGATTGACATTGACTTGCGCCTTGTTGCGGCGGACAGAAACAATATCGCCGAGCTGAAAAATTTGCCGATATATTTGGGCGCGGCCGGTTATGTGCCGCTCGAACAGATAGCAAAAATTTCTTATGGTGCGGAGTACGGATTGATCAATCGCCGCAACCTCAAGCCGACAATCACGGTGCAAGCGAACATTTTATCAGGCACGGCCAATGACGCGGCAATTAAAGCACTCGCGGCAACGGAAGGCCTGCAAAAAAATTTGCCGCTCGGCTACTCGATTGAAGCGGGCGGCGACTCGGAACAGAGTGCCAAATCAACGGCGCACCTGCTGGCAATGTTGCCGCTCGTCGTGTTCGTCATTATGACGCTGTTGATGCTCCAGCTCCACGACGTAAAAGCAATGGTGCTGACACTTTTGACCGCGCCGCTGGGATTAATAGGAGTAATTTTCGCTATGGTGATTCTCTCCAAGCCGCTGGGCTTTGTGGCGGAGCTGGGAGTTATCGCGCTGAGCGGCATGATTATCCGCAACTCGGTAATCTTAATCGACCAGATACAAAAGCACCTGTCGACCGGCGAAAATCTTCACGACGCAATAATCGATTCGGCAATATTGCGCTTCCGCCCGATAATGTTGACGGCGGCGGCGGCGATACTCGGAATGTTGCCGCTTATGATAAGCATCTTTTGGGGGCCTATGGCGGTTGCGATTGCCGGCGGACTTTTGGTTGCCACGGTGCTGACGCTGTTGGTGTTGCCCGTGATGTACGCGGCGACTTACAATCACTCATTGCGCTTCTATCAATGAGGAATTAGGAATTTTTTTGTTGTGTTGTAAAAAACCGCTGTAACAATTCCTAATTGCCGAAGTGTCGCGGCCGCGCTCCAACGTTGCATAAAGTTCGTCTTTGCAGTAAAATGCGCTTGATTTTTTTCGGAAGGCGGCGACTTGATGAATCGTACGACACGGACGGTTGTAAAAATTTTTTTGATAGCGGCGGTGACGGCGGCATGCACTGCGGCGGCTTATTATCTCGGCGCAAACATTTCGGGGCACGCGCTGGCCACGGCCTCGGACAACATGAACTATTCACGCTGGTTGGAAAAATATTTTGCGTTGACACGAGCGGCCGGCTTACTCAACGGGCTGTGTGCGCTCGGCTGGTTCATTGCGGCGAGATTTTTTTTCACGGTGGACGAGGCGGCCGGCGCGGGCAAGCGAATTTTCTGGGCGGCACTTTTGGCGGCGTCGTTGGCGGTAAGTTTAGGCGTCGCGCACGTCTACGCGCCGATACTCGCAATAAAACTCAACGGGACAATCTTCGCGCTGTTCGCCGCAATTTTCACGGGCGCGGGCTACTGGTTGCTGACAATTTTTACGACGCCGCTCGCGTTCAAGTACACGCCGCCGGGGGCGCATAAACTGCTGAAAATTTTTCGTGACAAATAATTCATGTAACAAAAAAGCACGGGAGCTTGTCGAAAATTTTCCGTGCTTTTCTGTCAGTTGTTGTCGAAGAGGTGTTTTATTTGAAATCGCTTGAAAAATTCGGCGCGTTTGTGTCGAAGAATATGGCGTTAATCGTCGTGATATGCTCGGCAGTTGCATTGATATGGCCCGCGTCATTCAAATGGGCGGCTCCGCAAATTACGACGCTTTTAGGCATTGCGATGTTCGGAATGGGAATGACGCTCAAGGTTGAAGACTTCCGCGAAATTTTTCGTCGGCCGCGTGATGTTTTAATCGGTGTGCTGGCTCAGTTCACGATAATGCCGCTGCTCGCTTACGGTTTGGCAACGGCGTTCGGCTTGCCTGCGGAATTGGCGGCGGGCATGATAATCGTCGGCACATGCCCCGGCGGCATGTCGTCGAACGTGATGACTTTCCTTGCCCGAGGCGACCTTGCGTTGTCGGTATCAATGACGATGGTGTCGACGCTCCTTGCACCGTTTATCACGCCGCTGTTGACGTGGGCACTGGCGGGCGCGTGGGTCGACGTGTCGCTTGCCGCAATGATGATGTCGATTGTGAAAGTTGTCGTCGCGCCGATTTTACTGGGGCTTGTCATCAACAGACTGTTCGGCTCAACCGTCAAGCGCATCGTGAAAATTTTGCCGCTCGTGTCGATTGTGGCGATACTGCTGATTGTCGTCGGCGTCGTCAGCGTGAATTCGGCTCGCATTTTGGAAACGGGCTTGCTGATTTTTATTGTGGTTATCCTGCACAATCTCGGCGGTTACGGGCTCGGCTTATGCGTGGCGAAAATTTTCAGAATGAATATTGCCAAGTCGAAGGCGATTGAAATTGAAGTCGGCATGCAAAATTCAGGGCTTGCGACGACGTTGGCAATGACGCACTTCGGCGCGGCTGCCGCAATACCAGGTGCACTCTTCACCGTGTGGCACAACATCTCCGGTTCAATCGCCGCCAATTATCTGTCACGCAAGTAATAAGATGAAATGTTTTTTTATGATATAACAACGATTATGTGGCGCGATTGGATTGTCCTGCGTCGACGGCTGAAAAAATTTATTCTGTCGCGGATGGTGACGCACGTTCTCTTTCTGGTCGCTTTTGGCTGGGGTTTAGGGAAAAATATTAATCTCGCGTCGGGGAGTTACTTAGATTTCCTTGTTCCGGGCATAATCGCACTAAACACCATGAACGTCAGCTATATGAGTATTACGGGCGTTCACGCCGAGCGCGTCTATCATAAAAGTTTGGAAGAATATTTAAGCGCACCGATTGAGCCGGCGGCGTTCGTGCTGGGAAAAATTTTTTCGGCGGTTGTGCGTGCGTTAATCTCCACCGCGCTGATTTTAATCGTCGCGGCACTTTTCGGCGCGAGCATGAAATTTTTCGCCGAGCCGATAAATTTTCTGACAGTCGTCGTGTTGAATTCAATAATCTTCGCGAGCGTATGTTTCTGCGCGGCGTTGAAGGTTCAAACTTACGAAGAGCTTGCACAAGTGAACACGTATCTTTTAATGCCGATGAGTTTCCTGTGCGGCACATTCTTTAACACGTCAGAATTACCAACGCCGGTGCGCGTGGTAATAGAAATTTTGCCGCTCACCCATACGAGCGAACTTTTGCGCGAAGGCTTCAAGTTGTCATCGGCTGTAATTTTATCGGTGTACGCAACCTTTCTGTTGTGGTTGGCAACGCGAATGTTCAAACGATTATCAAACTAAAATACTTCGCTGACAATAGCTCATGTTAATCGCTCTCCCAAAATTTTACACGCCGATATTCATGCTCCCCGTGCGATAGCCTTGCAAATCCAGTGTGACATAATCGAAGCCAAAATCTTTCAGCCGTGAGGAAATTTCTTCGCGCAGTTTCATGAACTTCGGAAAATCAACGGGCAAAATTTCAATCCGTGCAAGTTTTCCGTGAACACGAACGCGTAACTGAGTAAAGCCGACACTATGTAAAAATTCTTCTGCCGCTTCGACCATTGCTAAACCTTCAACCGTGAGTCGCTCACCGTAAACGAAACGCGTCGCCAAACAAGCCATTGACGGTTTGTCGGCAGTCGGCAAGTTCATAGCTCGTGATAACTCGCGAATCTCGGATTTGCTCAAGTCAGCGGTTCGCAACGGGCTTTTTACGTCAAGTTCAGTCAAAGCCTTCATGCCGGGGCGGTAGTCGCTCGCGTCGTCAGTGTTGGAGCCCTCGACCAAAATTTTTCCCTCGGCAAGGCGCAGAAAATTTTCAAACAACGCACGCTTACAAAGATAACAACGGTCGACAGGATTTTCGGCGACGCCTTCGATTGAAAGCACGTCCGCCGGAAAAATTATTTGGCGAATATCATTATCTGCGCAGAATTTTTTTGCCGCGTCGATTTCGCTTTTGGGCACGAAGACACTTGCGGCAGTTATAGCAACGGTTTTTTCGTCAAGCACGTCGCGGGCAACTTTGAGCAGGAAAGTTGAATCGACGCCGCCGGAAAATGCAACTGCTACGCTTCCCAACTCGTGCAAATAATTTTTTAACCGTTTCAACTTCAAGGCAAGGTCAGCCATTACAATCGCCTCCGGCAAATATTTTTTTTGCGATCAAAGCGAAAATTTTTCAAAGTTGGCTCCTCAGCGGACAACAAAACAATCTTGCCCACCGCCTAGGCGGTGGGAAGTTCAAAAGCCGAGATAGGCTTTTTGCTCGTTGGTGAGCGTGTCGATTTGAACGCCGATTGATTCAAGCTTAATTTCGGCAATCTTCGTGTTAATTTCTTCGGGCATGAGGTAAACTTTCTTTTCAAGCTTGCTGTGATTGTGGATAAGGTGCGCCACGCTGAAGAATTGAACGGCGAAACTCAAATCCATAATCTCGGCAGGGTGACCGTCGCCCGAAGCCAAATTAACCAGCCGTCCTTCAGCCAAAAGATAAATTTTTCTGCCGTCGTGCTGTAAAAACTCTTCGACGTTCTTGCGGACGGTTCTTCTGCTCACGGACTGCGATTCAAGTTGCGGAATGTTAATTTCAACGTCAAAATGCCCGGCATTGGCGAGAATCGCGCCATTTTTCATCAATGGGAAGTGTTCGCCGGTGATAACGTCCTTATCGCCCGTCAAAGTCAGGAAAATGTCTCCGACCTTAGCCGCTTCACTCATGGGCATAACTCTAAACCCGTCGAAGACAGCCTCAATAGCTTTAATCGGATCAACTTCCGTGATAATGACGTTCGCGCCCAAACCTTTAGCACGCATCGCGCCGCCTTTACCGCACCAGCCGTAGCCCGCGATGACAACCGTCTTGCCCGCGATAACAAGATTTGTCGTACGCATAATGCCATCCCACGTCGATTGCCCCGTGCCGTAGCGATTGTCGAATAAAAATTTGCAGTAAGCGTCGTTGGCGGCAATCATCGGATAGGCGAGCTTGCCTTGACGTTCCAAAGTGCGCAGACGATGTACGCCCGTCGTAGTTTCTTCCGAGCCGCCGATAATATTTTTAAGCGCGTCGTGTCTTTTGGTGTGAATGAGTTCTGTAAAGTCGCCGCCGTCGTCAATGTAAATATCGGGCGCGAAATCTGCCGCTTTGTTGAGGTAGTCGTTGTACTCTGCCTCCGAACAACCATGCGTCACAAAGACAGTAACGCCGTCCTCAACCAGAGCCGCCGCAACGTCGTCTTGAGTGGAAAGCGGATTTGAGCCGGTTATCACCACGTCCGCGCCCGCGTGCGTAAAGACTTTCAGCATGTAAGCGGTCTTGGCCTCAAGGTGCAACGTGACGGAAATTTTTTTGCCGGCGAACGGTTTCGATTGAGAAAACTCCCGATCGATTGCGCTCATCACCGGCATAAAATTTTTGACCCAATTAATTTTGTCGTGCCCCGAAGGTGCAAGCGTGATGTCTTTGATAATCGACTGCATGAAGAATTCCTCCCGCGAAAATTTTTTTTATTATAGGTTGCCGTCGCTTGAATTGTCAAAATATTTTTGGCGAATGGTAATTTTGTCAAGTTCAAAGACACAATCTGCCGATTGACCTGTAAGCAAAACAGCTTTTATAATTTGGACATTAAAAATTTTCGGGCGTTCAAATAAATTTCGTGCAGGCGGTGATTTCGTGAAAGTTAAAGTCTCCGACGCAATGCTTAACGTCTTGCTTACGGCGTTGGCGGCGGGCATTCTTTTTATGGAGCACTTCCAACGCTCGCCGAAATTTTTGCTCGGAGTGTGCGCGGCGGCAACGGCAATCATACTTCTGGCGACGTGGCGGCGAAAAAATTTGACGGCCTGGATTGTCGCGCCGATAATTTTTTTTGCGGTCGGCGGACTGAGATTTTTTGCGGTTGACACTTTGCCGCCCGATGACGTGAGCAACTTTGCGGGGCAACAAATTTTTCTGTCGGGAATCGTGCGCGAAGAACCGCAGACAAAAATTTTGCCGAACGGTATGACGCAACTGCGATTTATCGTCAACGCGAAGACCGCCAAAGTCAACGGCGCGTCCCGAAAAATTTCAGGCGGACTGATTCTGACTTACTACCCGAAGGCGGGCGAAGAAGTTCCCGCGGCGCGTATCGGCGACGAAATTTCTGCCGGCGGCAACCTCAAGCTCCTGCACAACTATAACAACCCCGGACAAATCGACACCGTAACGCGCATGAAGGCGAACGGAATCACGGCGCGAATGTCGGCGGGCAAGCAGGGCATCACGGTCGAGGCGATTGACGGCGGACTGTGGACGAAATTTTTACGGCTCGTCGCGGAGATTCGCGAACATTATCGCGAGTCGATGGCGCAGGTTATGTCACGCGAGGACGCGGCGGCAATTTTCGCAATGCTTTTCGGCGGCTACGCAGGTCTCAATCCCGAACTCGTCGAAGAATTTGTAACGACTGGAATCGTGCACATCTTATCGGTCAGCGGCTCGCATATGACAATGCTTTCGGGCGTGACGGCTTTATTTTGCAAGGCCGCCAAAATTCCGAGCGGATTGACTTTTGCGCTCGGATTTTTCATAATCGGCACTTACGCGTTGCTCAGCGGACTTTTGCCGCAAGTCTTACGTTCGGCGTCAATGGGCGTGTTGATTTTTTTTGCAAAGACGTTGAACGCGGAGGCGGAAGGCGCACGGCTTCTGACGCTGACCGCGTTGGCAATGCTTATAAATCAACCGCTACTGTTGTTTGACATAAGTTTTCAGCTTAGCTTCACGTCGACGGCGGGACTTATGTATTTGTCGAAAGACTTGAAGAAAAAATTTGAACGCTTTCCGAAATTTTTCGAGGAAGCGGCGTCAATGACGATAGCCGCGCAGTTGGCAAGTTTGCCGGTCGTCGTGTGGTACTTCAACCGACTTTCGCTTAGCGCGGTCTTGGCAAACGCGTTCGTCATGCCGCTGTTGGAAATTGTAATCGTCGGCGGACTTTTAGGCGGGATAATCTCAGCTCTCGTGCCGACTGCGGGGAAAATTTTTTTCGCGGTTATGGCGTTGACGTTCGGCGGCGGCGCGGAGCTGAACCGAATTTTCGCGAAACTGCCGCTGAGTTCCGTGCAGGTGCCGACGCTCGGATTGTGGGCGGGATTTTTTTATTACGCCGCGTTGATTCTCCGTCGCCCGATAATTTTGCTCGCGATAATTTTTTTGACGGCCGTCAGCATTTTCAGAGCCGGCGGCGAACTTGAAGTCAGTTTCGTGGACGTCGGCCAGGGCGATTGCGCGGTTGTCGTCACGCCGCACGGCAAGTGCATGCTCTTCGACGCGGGCGGCGTCCGCGAGCACATGTTCGACGTGGGCGGACGAGTCGTCGTTCCGTATCTGCGCCATGAAAATATTCGCGCCGTAGACAAAATTTTTCTCACGCACGCGCACGAAGATCACTCCGCAGGCGCGGGCGCGGTGATAAAAAAATTTCCCGTCGGCGAAATAATCACGGCGGGCGAACCTCGTGCGGAGTATGCGGCGGTCTTCGGCATTGCTGAGGAATATTTGCCGAATTTGCGAGCCGGTCATGCGGGCGAAGTCTTCGACGTGGACGGCGTGCGGATTGAAATTTTATTCGCGCCGAACGTCGGCACCGGCAACGAAATTTCCAACGTCTACCGCGTGCGCTACGGCGAGCTTACTTTTCTGATAACGGGCGACCTTGTAAAGGAGATTGAGGCGCAGATTTTGGACGCGGGCATTGACGTTTCGAGCACCGTGCTTAAAGTTGGTCACCACGGCAGCGCGACTTCCTCAAGCGAAGAATTTTTACGCGCCGTCAATCCAAAGTGCGCGGTTATCTGCGTCGGCTACGAAAATAATTTCGGCCATCCCCGTGCGGAAGTTTTGGAGCGGCTAAACAATTTGCCGACGAAAATTTTTCGCACCGACCGCGACGGCTTGATCAAGTTTCGCACGAACGGCAAAAGTTTATCAGTTGAAACGTTCGTAAAATAACTCAGACGGTTTTATCAATTAGAAATTAGTAATTAAATACGGGGGCGATTAATTTGCTTAAACTCAGACCACGCAGACTCAGATTGTCGGAAAATTTACGCTCGATGATTCGCGAAACAACACTCGACGTGAAAGATTTAATCTATCCGCTGTTCGTCGTGGCGGGCGAAAACGTTCGCGAAGAAATTCCGTCGATGCCCGATTGTTATCATTTGTCTGTTGACAACGCCGTCGAGCTGGCAAAAAAAATTTCCGCGCTCGGCATTCCCGCCGTCGAAATTTTTGGCTTGCCCGAATACAAGGACGAGGTCGGCTCTTCCGCCTGGAATATGAAAAGCCCCGTTCAACGCGCCATAGCCGCCATAAAAAAAGCCACGCCCGAATTAGTTATAATCGGTGACGTGTGTCTTTGCCAATACACTTCCCACGGGCACTGCGGCAAACTCTGCGGGCATTACGTCGACAACGACGAGACGCTCAAGCTCCTACAAAAGGTCGCTGTCAGTCAGGCAGAGGCGGGTGCGGACATTGTTGCACCGTCGGATATGATGGACGGACGAATCGCCGCAATTCGTGACGCGCTCGACATGCGCAATTTTATCAACGTGTCGATTATGAGTTATGCCGTCAAGTACGCGTCGGCTTATTACGGACCTTTCCGCGACGCCGCAGACTCCGCGCCGCAATTCGGCAATCGCAAGCAATATCAAATGGACTTCGCCAACAGCCGCGAGGCCCTCAAAGAAGTTGAACTCGATTTGGCCGAAGGTGCCGACATCATTATGGTTAAACCCGCGCTGGCTTATCTGGATATAGTCGGCAAGGTGCGCGAACGGATTAATCGTCCTGTCGCCGTTTAC
>CAMZDU010000006.1 GCA_947305445.1 uncultured Selenomonadales bacterium | reverse complement strand
GTTCGAGGCAATACTTACCGCGCCCGACGCTCAGTTGAAAAATTTCGACGCGGACGGCAATCCTATTTTCGGTGCGCCGGAGCCGGGACAAACTCACTTCGACGATATACGCTTGATTCACGAAGGCATCAAAGATTTTTGTCGGGACGTGGCGGAAATTTTCGGCGATGTTCTGTTGTGCGTGCCGATTGACAAAATTTTTATCGATGCGTGGGTTCGAGCTTTCGTCCACGACACGAAAATTGTTGCGACCGACTTGCGCGAAATTTTCACGCTTGACGACGAATACTGCAACACCTTTCACGGCAACGCACTCGACTTTTACATGAACGGCCTCGACCGACAAGAAAGTTAGTTTGTGCGTTGTTGGCAACCGAAAAAAAATCGCCAACAATTTCTTGTCGACGAGTTCTGATTTCAACGTTAATTGCCCTGTGCCGTTTGTCCGAAAACGAAATGATAGCCAACCGTGAAACACTCCGTAAGGAAGATTCGATCCGCCTCGTTCGTCAAATCGGCGAGCGCGTCTTTGGTTTTGGTCGAGTTGTAAAATTTTCCGTCCGCCAGGCAAAATTTTTGATGTGTCGCCTTGGCGTTTTGCGGCGAAAAATTTTTTGTTATTGGGAAAATATTTTGCTCCCAGACCTGCGTGCCGTCAGACTTCTTGCGAACTTTAACAGAGTATTTGTCCAGAAAATACGGTGCGTCGTTGTAAAAGGCGACGAAGACGAAATTGGGATCCGTCGTCTGCCGCGCAGGGTCGTCCGGCGCGAGGACTTCTCCGCCGGCTAAACGCGCTCGCATCTTCTGTTCAAAAAGTTCCGCGCTCTTCCAGTCGCTTTTTAGCATGGGGCCTTTGTTCTGTGTTACAGTTGTTGCAATTTTTTTATCGGGCTTAATTTTCGGTAGATCGTAAGCCTGAACCGTGTTGCCGTGCACGAGGAGTGTTATCAGTACAGTCGTCGCCGAAAATTTTTTGAGCATGCGACTCACTCCCTTGTGACGAGCTCCGATTCAAAGTTTTCCGCTCCGAGATCTTGGACGTCCGGTTCTTTTTTTTTTGGGACAATGGTACTTTTTATGAGCAATTCAGCATTATCGAAACGATTGCCCAAAATTGTCATTTTCCAATTTTCTGTGTCATAAAGAGTTTGGCGCATATCGTTGCCGTATTCGAGCACGAAGCAACCGCCGCGGAAGGTAACGACGCCGATTCGCCCGTCTTCGAGCGAGAGTATGTCGTCTTCGTAAATTTCCTTGCCGGTGCTGTCGACCATGCCAGTAAACTGACCGATGGTCTTTTCGTCCACGCGATAGCCCTCGTAGCCGTTCTCGTAAACAAAGATGTGCGCCTGCGGACCGGGATCACCGTAAGTTCCGCGCTTAAGATAGAAACCGTAGATCCAAACGCTTTTCTCTTCGCCGTTGAATATTTGAAAAGTTTTTAAGCCGCGATATTTTATTTCACGCTCAGCCATGAAAGGACACCTCCGACTTTAATAACCGATCAAAATTTCATGCCCGCAATTATAACACCGAAAAAAATTTTTTCTACAATTTGCTAAAATTTTTTTATACGTCGAAAAAATTTTCTCGCGGTGTGGGTTTTTACGCTGTCAAATAATTTTAGCGGGCGTCAGCGAGATAAAAATGTTTCAATCCATCCTGCGACTATCACCTCTCTTCGTCGGTGTGAAAAAATTGTGGTGCTTTTCTCTGCTTTTCTACATGTGAAAAAAAAAACCTGCCGACTGAAAAAATTTGTATAAAAATTTTTTCAGCTACCTGCCAGAAAATTTTGCGGCGTGAGATTTGTGATGCCGTCGGAAATTTTTTCGGAATGCGTGCTGATTAAAATCTTCTCGGCGTCGTCAGTCAAAGCCCGCAACGGGCGCGTTATTCTGCGTGCGCTGATGTTTCCGGCGGCCGGCAAAATTTGGACGAAAATTTTTTTGCCGTCGCGCTCGCCGACAAATTTTACGTTCATTGTGCCGAACCTGCCGAAGCTTACGCGATAACCGCGCCGCAGAAGTTCAATGCAAACCGCATTTTCAATCAGCGTCGTCTCGTCAAGGTCGTCAAAATTTCTCAGCGCACGGAGCAACCCGTTGTCGACGAAATAAATTTTTTCGATGCCGCGCAAAAAATTTCCGGTCTTCAAGTCTAGGCAAGGAATCTTCACGAAAAATTCTGAAGCGGAATGCAAATAATTTTTCAGCACGTAAACGTTCGGCGAAAAATTGAAGTCGTTTAATTTTGTGGCAAGTTGATTCAAGGTAACGGGCTTGCCGACATTTTTTGCGACGAGCCTCATGAGCATGCGGAGGAGGTCGGCTTTTTGCAGAGAATTTTTCGCCATAGCGTCGAACATAATTTCATATGCCAAACCGCGCAAAATTGTCGGCATAAAATTTTCACTTGCGCCGATTGTGACGGGCGACGAACCGCAGTTCAAATAATCTTGCAGAAGTTTCGCCGAATCCTCCGCCGGAAAATTTTTGGCGTAGTCGGCGAGGGACGGCGGATAAATTTTCAGCACGTCGCAGTTGTTCGGCAGGAGCGCGGAAATTTTTTCGGCAAGACAATCGCTTGAGGCCGTCAGATAAATTTCAGCAGGCGCACCGACGAAGAGCGCGTTAATCGTCTTTTCGCACCCGACGACGCAATCGGCATTGTCAATCAGCAGAAAAAATTTGTCCAGCTCCAAACTTTTTTCGTCGACAAGTTCATAGAGCCGATTAAAATTTTTCAGCTGCTCGTCGGCCGCGCAGTCGATTAAAATTATTTCCCGCTCGTCGACGCCTTCGGAGCGCAACGTGTCGACGAAATTTTTTAGTAACGTCGTCTTGCCGGTGCCGCGTGCGCCCGTTATGATTTTGACCGAAAAATTATTTTTCAGCCGCAGAAGTTTTTCAAGATGATTATATTCCATGATGTTTCACCACGTCATAAAAAATTTTGTCAGTTGAAAATTATTTGCGCGGGTCGCGACGAGATTGGCGACGCAAGCGGTCGGCACGTGAACGCGTCTGTCGTTCGGAACGATTTTCGCGCTCAACATTTTCCGAACGATTGTAGCGGCGATTGAAAGCCTCGGTTCGGCGCGGACGTTCGGGTCGCGGCGTACGCTCCACAGTGCGCGGCGGACGTTCCATTCTTTCGGGACGAATCGGATGTTCGGGACGCGGCTTAGGCTCTTCAATCGGCTTGGGTTCTTCAATAGGTGCGGTCTCGTCAACAACTTCAAGCTCCTCGGCGTTGACGGGCAAGATATCTTCCCAGCCGGCGACGATAGTTTTGTTCGTGTCAAGCAGAATTGTAGCGTTTCTGCGCGAAAAACTCACCGCGACGACTTTGCCTTCGCCGTCAGCCACGACTACACGACTGCCAAGTTTCGGCTTAAAGGTCGTCGTCGGGCGCGGACAATTTTCACAATACAAATCGTTTTCAAATTTTAAGCAACACATGAGCCGTCCGCACACGCCGGAAATTTTCGTCGGGTTGAGCGAGAGATTTTGATCCTTGGCCATGCGAATCGACACGGGAATAAAATCGCCCAAGAAAGTCGCGCAACAAAGCGGCCGTCCGCAACCGCCCATGCCGCCCAGAAGTTTTGCTTCGTCGCGCACGCCGACTTGCCTGAGTTCAATTCGCGTTCGGAAGATTGACGCCAAATCCCGCACCAAATCGCGAAAGTCGACGCGCCCGTCCGCAGTGAAGAAGAAAATTATTTTGTTCACGTCAAAGGTAAACTCGACGTTTATCAATTTCATGGGCAGGCCGTGTTCTTCGATTTTCTGCAGACCGATTTCAAACGCTCGACGCTCGTCGGCATGATTTATTTCCAGTTGGCGCAAATCTTCTTCAGTCGCCTTGCGGTAAATTTTTTTTAGCGGCAGTCCCGGCTCCGATTGCGGGTTTTCGTCGGCGGCAAGTTCACGCGCCGCGACGACGACTTGAGCGCATTCAAGTCCCCGCGCCGTCTCGACGAGAACCGAATCGCCTTTGACCAGCTGTTCGCCGTCGGGGTCGAAGAAAAAAATTTTGCCGGCCTTTTTCAGCCGTACACCGATTATTTGCATGTGATTAATCTCCAAAAATTTTTTTTGTAGACTATAGCGCATTTGCGGCTAATTGGCAAATTTTTATCAGTTAGGTAAAAAAATAGTAGCTAAATTCTTGACGGCTAATTTCTCTTTAATCTATACTTTTGTTGCAAAAAAAAATAATATTCGATAATCGTTGCTTTCATTCTACATATTTAATTTAAACACACTCTAATCACTAACTACTAACTTCGGAGGACGAGCAGTGAGCTTTCATGAATTTAATTTTACTGACAACGTCATGTACGTTAAGGGCGTCGGCCCGCGGCGGGCGGCGGCTCTGGAAAAGCTGAACATCTTAACCAAGTACGACCTGCTGACACATTATCCGCGCACTTACGAAAACCACACGAGCTTGACGCAAATTGCCGACATTATCGAAGGCGAAACAGTCTTGCTCGTCGGACGAATCTCCAACATAACTTCACGCGAGACCTCACGCGGCTTGACGATTATTAACGCAATTCTCGTCGACGCAAGCGGTTACATTCAGCTGACGTGGTTTAATCAGGAGTACTTGTTGACGAAACTTTATAACGGCACGCGGGTTTTAATCATCGGCAAGGCGAAAAGTGATCCGTGGTCCCCAACAGGTATTTCCGTCAATCAAATCCAGAGTTGCACGGTGCTTGAGCCGAACGAAGAGCCGGAACTTGGAATCATGCCCGTTTATCCGTCAACCGCCGCAATCAGTCAATCGGTTTTCCGCACGGCCGTAAAAAATTTGTTGTCGTCAATGCCGACGTTGAAAGAAATTTTGCCGCAGGAAATTGTCGACGCGCAACGATTGATTTCGCTCGACGAGGCAATGCGGGCGGTTCACTTCCCGAAAGATTTTTTTGAACTCGACCTGGCGCGACGACGACTGGCTTTCGACGAACTGTTTTTAATTCAGTGCGGACTAATGCTGATAAAGCGGCAAACTCAAGACGAACGGCTCGGCATCACTCACCGCAAAAATGGCGCACTCGTCAAGGCGGCACGAGCCAAATTGCCGTTCGAGCTGACGGGCGACCAGAAAAAAGTTTTCCGCACCGTCACTAAAGACATGGAATCGAAACTTCCGATGCGCCGACTGGTACAGGGCGACGTCGGCTCCGGCAAAACCGTCGTGGCAATGTTGGCACTTGTCAAGACCGTCGAGGGCGGTTATCAAGGCGCGTTCATGGCACCGACTGAAATTTTGGCCAATCAGCATTACGAAAAATTTTCCGCGCTGTTGACGGACTTGGGAATACGCGTCGGGCTTTTGAGCGCGAAAGTCACTCGCACGAAAAAGTTGCGCGATGAACTCTACAAAAAAATTTCGGCGCACGAGCTGGACATTGTAATCGGCACGCACGCGCTGATACAGGAAGGCGTCAACTTCGCAAAACTCGGACTGGTCGTCACGGACGAGCAACACCGCTTCGGCGTGTCGCAACGCTCGACACTCGAAAAAAAATCCGACGCGATGCCGGACATGCTCGTTATGACGGCGACGCCAATCCCACGCACAATGACGCTCACGGTTTACGGCGATCTTGACGTCTCGCTGATAAAAGAACTTCCGCCGGGCCGCAAGCCCATAAAAACCGAATCCAAACACAAGCGCAGTCGCAAGAAGGTTTACGAATTTGTTCGCACAGAAATTTTGGCGGGACGACAAGCTTACGTCGTGTGCCCGCTGATTGAGCACAGCGAATCGGAGCGGCTTGCCGACGTCGAATCCGCCGAAGAAATTTTTGACATGCTCAGCAAAGGAATTTTCCACGACATTCCCTGCGCACTCCTTCACGGCAGAATGAAGCCGCGCGATAAAGATGACATTATGGAAAAATTCCGCGACGGCGAGACGAAACTTTTGGTGTCGACGACGGTTATCGAAGTCGGCGTCGACGTGCCAAATGCAAGCGTCATGGTCGTCGAACACGCGGAGCGATTCGGACTGGCTCAGCTCCACCAACTGCGCGGACGTGTCGGACGCGGTGCGGCGAAATCGTATTGCATTTTAATTTCCGACAGCAAGGCCGATATTGCCAAAGCGCGGCTGGAAATTTTGGAGACGACGAGCGACGGATTCAAGCTTGCCGAAGAGGATTTGAAGTTGCGCGGGCCGGGACAATTCTTCGGCGAGGCGCAACACGGTTTGCCCGACTTGAAGATTGCCGACGTCTTCCGCGACGTGGAAATTTTGATTCAAGCCCGCGACGCCGCAGAGAGGTTTATCACCGACGACGAGAACTTAAATTACTTCGCGGCTCTGCGAAAAAATCTCGCGCTCGCTTACGGCGACAAGTTCAATCAAATTACCGAAGCTTAATGCTAAAATGATTGCAAAGGAAAATTCGACATGCCGAAAAAATTTTTATGCCTCGTGCTGATTATCGTCGGGCTTGGCTTTTACAAGTCGCAGGCGCAAACAGTCGACGATATTACCGAAATTTCCAACAGCCCGAAAATTTTGGTGCTCAATTATCACCAAGTCGACAACAAGCACACGTCGCTTGCGGTCACGATAAACGACTTTGAAACGCAGATGAAATTTCTGGTCGACAGCGGCTGTATAACGATAACTCCGGACGAACTTTACGCAGGAGTGCGCGGAGAGATCGAGTTGCCGCCGCGGCCGGTGCTCATCACTTTTGACGACGGCTACATTGACAACTACACGCACGCTTTCCCGATTCTCAAGAAGTACGGCTTGCGGGCGACGATTTTTATCATTCCGTCGTTCACTGGCGTTTATCCCGGCTACATGAATTGGGATCAGCTAAAAGAGTTGGAAGCCAACTGCATAACTATTGAGTCGCATACGCTGACGCACCCGAAGCTTGAAGAATTGCCCGACGATGAAATTCGCAGTGAGCTTTTGAATTCCAAAACGTTGCTTGAACAAAATCTCGGACACCCTATCGAGTTTCTGGCGTACCCCACGGGAACTTACAACTTGCACATTGCCGGCATTGCAGAGGATCTCGGCTACAAGGGCGCGTTCACGATCAAATATGGCATTGTCGATTGCGGCAGTAATTTCTTTGCGCTGGAGCGCGTGCCGATTTTCCACACGCAAACGACCATGAAAGATTTTTACGAGCGCATTGCCTGGCGACAGAGTTTTGAGGAATTCGGCTGGATAAAAAAATAGTAGTCTACAAAAAATTAAATTCTTCAATGTAACGAAATTTGGTGAAGTTTAAATCATGTCTGAAGATAAAATGCAACGCGGCTTGAAAAATCGTCACTTGCAAATGATTGCACTGGGCACAGCCGTCGGCACAGGTTTGTTTTACGGCTCGACCACGACGATTGCTCTGGCAGGTCCCGCCGTCTCGCTTAGCTATCTGATCGGCGGGATAATTATTTTTTTTATTGTGCGCATGCTCGGCGAAATGTCGGTTGAAGAACCCGTCAGCGGTTCGTTCAGCTACTATGCCGCAAAATATTGGGGCGAGTTCCCCGGCTTTTTGGCGGGCTGGAATTATTGGTTTCTGTTTATCCTCGTGAGCATGGCGGAACTCAGCGCGGTGTCGATTTACCTGGAATACTGGTTTCCCGACCTTCCGAAGTGGATTGGCGTGTTGGCGTGTCTGCTGATTATCACGGCGGTTAATCTCTTCACGGTCAAAGCATACGGCGAAATAGAATTTTGGATGGCGTTCATAAAAATTGCCGCGATAATCGGCATGATTATTATCGGCTCGTATTACATAGCGACAGACCTGAATCCTTTCCCGATGAATTTCCATTATCTTTGGGATCACGGCGGATTTTTTCCAAACGGCGTGGAGGGCATGGTGATGTCATTGGCACCGGTGCTGTTCAGTTTCGGCGGCATTGAATTAATCGGAATTACGGCGGGCGAGGCCGAAAATCCCGAAAAGACAATTCCCCGCGCCGTAAACCAAGTTATCTACAGAATTTTGATTTTCTACGTCGGCACGATGATTGTGCTGATGACGCTGTGGCCGTGGAATTTGGTCGGCAAGGAAGTAAGTCCGTTTGTGCAAATTTTTGACTATGCCGGCTTTCCCGCCGCCGCGAACATTTTAAATTTCGTCGTGCTGACTGCGGCGGTGAGTGTTTACAACTCGGCGATATACTCAAACTCGCGCATGCTGTTCGGTCTGGCGAAGAGCGGCAACGCGCCAAAGTTTTTCGAGAAATTATCAAGTCGCGGCGTTCCCGTCAACGGCATTTTGATTTCGTCTGGGATAACGCTTTTGGCGGCGGTGCTGAATTATCTTTTGCCCGACGAAGTTTTTATGTACATGATGTCAATCGTGACAGGGGCAGTCGTCATCAGCTGGACAATGATTGTGTTGACGCATTTAAAATTTCGGAAGCATTGCGCGGCGGTCGGCGTCGTCTCAAAATTTAAATCGCTGTTCTATCCTGCGGCAAATTATCTGTGTCTGGTGTTCCTGGCGATGATTTTGGTGATAATGGCGTTAATGGAGAGCATGCGACCGGCGGTAATCGTCATGCCGATTTGGGTTTTGGTTATTTGGATTTTCTACCGCTTGAAACGACGCTGAAATAAGCTAACGATAAAGCAACGTGCCGGCCGTTTTTAAATTGGCGAATGGGTGCGTTCGGACGCTATGACAATCTGCAGACGTATCGTTCTCGTATCAAAAAATTTTCCGAGTTCAAATCCCCGCACGGGGCTTATTTTTTTTCCGCCGCTCGTTTAAAATTTGCGGCATGAGAAAATACTTTTTTGCGCGGCTCGTCCAGCTCGTGCCCATTTTGTTTGGAATAACGTTCCTGACGTTCGGCATGATGCAGTTCGCGGAGGACGACGCCGTCGATAAAATCTTCGAGCAATCGGGCAGCGTGTCCGAAGAAGTGAAAGCCGCCAAGCGTGCTGAACTCGGACTCGACCAACCGTTTCTTGTGCAATACGGTCGCTGGCTCGGCGGAGTGATGACCGGCGATATGGGACGCTCCTTCATCAGCGGCAAGCTCGTCTTCGAGACCTTCGCCGACAAATTGCCCGCGACGATTGAGCTGATGATTGTCTCGATTTTGCTGACGGTTTTTGTCGCGACGCCGCTCGGAATTCTAGCCGCCGTCAAACAAAATCGACCGCTCGATTGGCTGATACGAACGCTCAGTTTCATCGGCAACTCTCTGCCAAATTTTTTCGTCGGACTGTTGCTGATTTATTTTCTTGCGCTAAAGCTCAATCTGTTACCGATAATCGGACAAAGTGTCGTCATGCCCGCGCTGACGTTGACGATTGCAATGGCCGCCAAATACACCAGACAAATCCGCGCCGTCGTGCTGGAGGAGCTGGACAAACCTTACGTAACGGGCGCGAGGAGCCGCGGCGTCGACGAGCTGACCATTTTGATAAAAAGCGTCCTGCGTTCGACGCTGATTATGATAATCACGTTGCTCGCGCTGTCGATGGGTTCGCTTTTAGGCGGCACTGCGATTGTCGAAACAATTTTCATGTGGGACGGCGTGGGCAAAATGGCAGTCGACGCGATTTTGACGCGCGACTATCCGCTGATTCAAGCTTACGTCGTGTGGATGGCAATTATCTACGTGATGATGAATTTGACGGCGGATTTGCTGTATCATTGGCTTGACCCGCGTGTGCGCTACGGTGAATTGTCATGAAAAATTATCGACCGCTGATTCCGTATCTGACTGCGGCGGGCGCGTTAATCTTCGTGGCGATTTTCGCGGAGTGGTTGACGCCGTTCGACCCCTACGCGCAAGATTTGGAAGGAGCACTCGCTCCGCCGAATGCGCAAAATATTTTGGGCACCGACCGTTACGGACGCGACGTGCTCTCGCGGGTGATTGTCGGTTCGCAGACGACTCTTTGCGCCTCGCTTTTTCTTTTGGCGACGATAGCGACTGTCGGCAGTTTAATCGGCGCACTTTGCGGCTACAAAGGCGGGCGCGTCGACGTGTGCTTGATGCGCTTGTCGGACGTGTTCCTTGCCTTCCCGCAAATGATCTTCGCGATTGCGGCGGCGGGAGCACTCGGCGGCGGGCTACTCAACGCGGCGGCGGCACTTGCGATAATCGGTTGGCCGAAGTATGCACGAATCTCACGCGGACTTGTCTTGGCAATTCGGTCAATGCCCTATCTTGACGCGGCGAAGATGGCCGGCTCAAGTTCGACTGCAATTTTATTCGCGCACGTCCTGCCCAACATTGCCGGTCCGGTACTCGTGACAGCGGCACTGGATATCGGGACAATTATAATGGAGTTGGCGGGCTTGTCGTTCTTGGGACTGGGCGCGATGCCTCCGACGGCCGAATGGGGCGCAATGATGAACAACGGCCGCTCAATGTTGCAAACTGCGCCGTGGGTAATCCTCGCACCGGGCACGGCAATTTTTATCACCGTCGCGACGTTCAATTTGCTCGGCGACAAGTTGCGCGACTTCACGAGCGGTCAACGCTGACAGCGAATTTTCAAAATAAGTTGCTCGATAAGCTTATTTTGGCAAATTGGCTTTTTTTTTATGCGATATTTCAGGTTTCGTGAGGAATGTAGTATAATGCTATTGAAACGAGAAAAAAATTATGGAATAATAACGACAATCAATTCATAGCTCTTAACTGAATTCAGAGTAAAGAATCGCGCAATTTGTTTAAAGCTATTCACCGCACGCAAATATATGAATAATTTTTGGAGGTAGTATTATGAAAATTTACGAAGGCAACATAAACGGCCGTGATTTGAAGTTTGCGATAGTCGTGGCGCGTTTCAACGAATTTATCACGAGCAAACTTTTAAGCGGCGCACTTGACGCCCTTAAACGTCACGAAACTCCCGACGAAAATATTTCGGTGGCATGGGTGCCAGGCGCATTTGAAATTCCGCTTGTTGCAAAAAAATTGGCGGCAACAGGAAAATTCGACGCGATAATTTGTCTCGGAGCGGTGATTCGTGGCGCAACCACTCACTATGATTACGTTTGCAACGAAGTTTCCAAAGGTGTCGCGCAAGTTGGTTTGCAGAGCGGTGTTCCCACGATTTTCGGCGTCGTCACCACGGAAAATATTCAGCAGGCGATTGAACGCGCAGGCACCAAAGCCGGCAACAAAGGTTTCGACGCGGCAGTCTCGGCCATGGAGATGGCCAATCTGTTGAAAAATTTTTAGCGCGGCCGCTCCGGCGCACAATCAAAAAATTTTTTCACGGCGTATGCTGTGGAATTTTTTTTTTGCCTGTTGTAAAATAGCCGAAGTTTTTTACTCAACTCAAAAAATTTTTTGGAGCAGACAGAATGCAACGTATCGATATGACCGCAACGGTCGAAAAAATTATTCGCTTCAGCTTAGTTGGTGTGCTCGCGGCGGCCACGATTATCGGTTATGCCGAGTTTCGCTATTGGCACAGGGACGAGACGATTACGCTCGACAACGCCAAAGTCGTCGGGACAATGGTCTCCGTGCGCGTTTTGGCCACCGGCAAAGTTAAAGAACTTCTTTTCGAGGACGGCGCACAGATTAACGCGGGGGACGTGATTGCCCGCATGGAAGTCAGCATCACCGACGAAGAGATTAAACAGCTTGAAAACACGGTTCAGCTTGCCAAGGACAATTACGCATCACTTGCGGAAGGGCAATGGGTCAGCGTGCCCGTTCAGCGCGAACGAGTGATTCAAATTTCGCCGACGGGCTCTTCTTCCGGCTCGTCAGGCAATTTGGCTAAACTGGAAGAACGCGCCAATCGTATGGCGGAGCTGTTCGAGATGGGTGCAGTCAGTGCCGTTCAACGCGACGCCGCCCGCCGCGCTTACGAGAGCGCACTGGCCGAAAGTCATTCGTCATCATACTCCGCCGGCGAAACTCGCGTTGAGTATTACACCGAATATGTCAACGAATTCAGACCAACGCCGCCGGAAGTTTTGGCCGGTGCCGAGCAAGCGATTAAACAGGCGGAGTTGTCACTAAATGTCGCCAAACAGGAGGCTCGCGAAACCGACGTTATCGCGCCCGTGAGCGGCACCATTTATTACGGCGTCGAAGTTGAACAGGATTTGGCAGCCGGCGACAACGTTGCCAGAATCGGCGACAGTCGCGA
This sequence comes from uncultured Selenomonadales bacterium, assembly GCA_947305445.1. GTDB lineage: Bacteria > Bacillota > Negativicutes > Selenomonadales > Selenomonadaceae > Quinella. The sequence continues at coordinate 414 of CAMZDU010000006.1, read as the reverse complement.
GCTGTGGATTGAGGCCGAAGTCACCGAAGAAATTTTCGACAAGATTACACTCGGCAAACTCGTCAGCTACGAAATTGACGGCAAAAAAATTTTTGGCACCGTCACCGACAAAATTAAACCGAACGTTAGCGAGACTTCCGAGCCTGTTGAGTTGCCGGAAATTCCGACTACGACGAATCAACCCGCCGCGTTGATTGCTGACGGACAACCCGCAACGACTTCTGACGGACAAGCCGCGCCGACTTCTGACGGACAACCCGCGCCGACTTCTGACGGACAAGCCGCGCCGACTTCTGACGGACAACCCGCGCCGACTTCTGACGGACAAGCCGCGCCGACTTCTGACGGACAACCCGCGCCGACTTCTGACGGACAAGCCGCGCCGACTTCTGACGGACAACCCGCGCCGACTTC
>CAMZDU010000005.1 GCA_947305445.1 uncultured Selenomonadales bacterium | reverse complement strand
TTGTCTACCTGATTAGACGTTTTTACATATTTTACGCTACTGTTACTAACTCCTTGTTAATTCGTACATTGCGATTTTGTTTGACTTCGTAGACTTGCAATATTATCAAAATGCCCGTAAAGGCCTCTGACAGCCCCGCAGAGCCGTTTTTGCGGGGTTGCACGACTCAACACTCATGCAGGAGTAAAAACGCGTTACGGGCGATTGTGGAGCGTCTGCGGCGTTCAGGTTAATTCGTACATTGCGATTTCGTCGACTTCGCGATTTGTGGCAATGATGTAATCTTTGCCGTTGTGGACGTAGTGGAGGACGTTGGCCGCGCCGCAACCTTTGTCGAGGACTTGCGCGGTGTAACCTTTGCCGTCGTGCGTGAAAGCGAGCAGATAGCGTTCGCCCTTGCGGTGACCGAGAATCCAAGTGGGTTTTCCGCAAATTTCGCCGCCGAATATCGCGTGCATGAACTCAAGCTTTTCGGGGTGCGTGTATTCGAGGACAAATTTTCCGTCGCGCTTGTGATAGATATTGATCGTGTCGCCGTGGAACGGAGCAATCGTGCAAAGTTCTTCTTCGCCGTCGCCGTCGAGGTCGAGCAACAAACCGTCGCTTGCCGGCTCGTCGATGAGCTGTTCAATCGTCCACTCGCCGCCGGAAGTTTTGGGCGGGAAGAAATGGAAAACACCGTTGTCGCAACTGACGATGCTTGAGGTTGAGCCGTCTTTTTCCACGTGACGATAGTAGCCGTGATTTTTCAGCATGCCATCTTTAATGGTCGTCATTTCCAGCTGATTCTGATAAGTGAACTTCGACAAATCTTCGGGCAACTCTGCGACGCAAACTTTGCCGGGGAAACGCCAATCGTCTTTGTACTCGTGATCAGTCTTCAGGCAGCAAGCGATGAGATAATTTTTGCCGCCGCTCTGCAAAATGTCGAAGCGGTGAACGAACGGTAACTTGACGAGCACGCGAACTTCCCAATCGTCCTTGCCCATGGGGGTGACGACGACGATTGACGAGTTTTTACTGTCATTGGGTGAATAAAATTTGCGTGTTGAGAGAAATTGACCGTCACTGCCGGGCACTTGTTGCATGGTCATAATCCCGCCGGGTTCACTCCAGAGAACTTCTTCCTGGTTGCCGTCGAGGTCGTACAGGCGACACTGATTAACTTTCTCCGCCGCAACGAGAAAATGATCGTGGCCGTGATAATGAAGCATCGTCATGGCGTAGCATTTTTCCAGCTTGCCGACAACTTTTTTGTTAACGTTCATGATTCTCGCTCCTTAAATTTTTTCAAAGTAACCGCGCAAGAAATCGTTGGCTTTCTGAAGTTCGGCGCGCCAATCTTCCGTAACGCCCTTAACGTACCAAAATTCGGCGACGTAACGGCGGATGCCCAGTTCCCACGAAGTTTTAACAGCCTTCTCAAAATCGACGTGGCCGGTGCCGTAAGGTATCTCGCGATATTTGCCGGGAACAGTCTCTTTCAAATGGACTGCGACAATGTGACCCGCGCCGCTCTTAAAGTCGTCGGAAAGGTCTTCGCCGTAAAGTAAGCAAGCATTCGTAACGTTGCCCACGTCGGGATAAACGCCCAGATACGGAGAGTTCACGAGGTCGACATACTTCATCGCCTTGCGCGTGTTGTCCATAAACGGCGTCTCCATCGTCTCAAAGCCGAGCAAAATTCCTTCGCGAGCGGCCATCAAAGTCGACAGCTTGAGATTTTCGAGGAAGTAGGCGCGTGTCTGTTCGTCTCCCTCTTCGTAATAAACGTCGTAGCCGGCGAGCTGAATCGTTCGGATTCCGAGCCGCGCCGCCAACGCGATTGCCTTCTGCATAATCTCCAGACTGCGTTCGCGAACTTTGGGATCGTGACTGCCGAGCGGATATTTTCTGTGGCCGCTCAAACAAATCGAACGGAACGGCAAACCAACCGCACGCATCGCCGCGCAAATCTCGTCGACTTCGCCGTCAGTCATGTCGAGGCGGGCAAGTTTGGCGTCGGTCTCGTCAATGCTCATCTCAACGTAATCGAAGCCGGCGTTTTTTGCCGCCTGAAGTTTTTCAGCCCACGTCAAATCATTCGGCATGGATTTTTCGTAAAGGCCGAGCAAATATTTTTTCATGGCGTTATCCTCTTAACCTTGGCCGTAGTAAGCATTGGGGCCGTGCTTGCGCATGAAGTGCTTGTCCTGAATGTACTGCGGCGCACGAGCAACTTTCGGATTGTTAATTTCGGTGAAGGTCGCCATACGCGCAACTTCTTCGAGCACGACGGAATGATAGACGGCTTGCGCGGCGTCCTTACCCCAGGTGAACGGGCCGTGATTGGCGCAGATTACGGCGGGCACGTACACGGGATTGATCTTGCGCTGTGTGAAGGTCTCGACAATGACGTTGCCGGTGTTGAGTTCGTAAGCCTCTTCGATTTCTTCTTTGGTGAGCGAGCGCGTGCAGGGAATGTCGCCGTAAAAATAATCGGCGTGAGTGGTTCCGTAAGCGGGAATATCGCGTCCGGCCTGTGCCCAGCTGACGGCGTGCGGGCTGTGCGTGTGAACGATGCCGCCGATTTCCGGAAATGCCGCGTACAAAATCCTATGCGTTTCGGTGTCGGACGACGGGCGCAATTTGCCTTCGACTTTGTTGCCCTGCAAATCGACGACGACCAAATCTTCCGGCTTAAGCTCGTCGTATTCGACTCCGCTCGGTTTGATGACAAAAAGACCGCTTGCCCGGTCAATGCCGCTGACGTTGCCCCATGTGTAGGTAATGAGTTTGCGCTTGGGCAGTTCCATGTTGGCTTCGTAAACTTTCTGTTTCAGTTCTTCGAGCATGGTGAATTCTCCTTAAAAAATTGAACCCAACAACGGGAGCCGCGAGACTCCCGTTGCGGATTCAATGAGTGACGACGATTGTGTATTACTTTTTGTCGATAATTTCCGACTGAATTTTTTCGGCCATCTCTTTTTCCGAGAGAAGGTTTTTGAGGCCAATGACGGTAGCTTTGACGCCGGTGAAGGTGCCGACAAGCGATGCGGAGCAGAAGACGACGTCGAAGTTGTTGGCCTGGGATTTTGCGTCACCAACGTTGGTGTGATAAATCTCAGCGTCGATACCAAGTTTCTTGAAGGCCTTTTCGAGTTTCATCTTGATGATTTGCGAAGAGCCCATGCCCGAGCCGCACGCCGCGATAACCTTAAGTTTTGCCATAGTAAAAACTCCTTTCAATATACACATGCGTTGGAAGTCGTCATCAGGTTATGACAACCTCGTCAACGGGAACGCCCTGTTTCTTCGCCATAAGCTCTTTGTAAGCGTCGTAGTCTTCGGCGATGAGGAAGTAGGTATCTTTATTGGCACGGTAGATAATTTGCGGAATTGCCAACAGGAATATGACAATCACAACGACGCCGACGATGTGGAAATTGTTCATGATGACGCCAATGGCCGGCCAGACCCAATCCCAGTCGGAGGAGCCGTGCCAACCGCCGTACACGCCGGTCAGGAAGTAGTGAGCCGCGAACGCGCCGCCCAAAACTTGAATGATTCCGCTGAAGAACGGAATAATCGTCGCAGCACGAATGCCGCCGAGTTTGTTGGCATAGACCGCGAAGGTCGCGTTATCGAAGAACAACGGCACGAATCCGCTGATAATCAGAATCGGGCTGTTGAAGACAATCAAACCGAGAATCGCCAACAACTGACCAAATGCGCCGAACAAAAAGCCGATTGTAACTGCGTTGGGGTGACCGAAGCCGTAAACCGCGGCGCAGTCAACAGCGGGCATCGAGCCGGGCAGAATCTTTTCCGAAATGCCCTGGAAAGAGTTGGTCAGCTCCGAAACGAACATGCGGATACCGAGCTGCAATATCGTCAAGTAAACTGCGAAGTACAATGATTTTTCGAGAATGTAGAAGCCGAAATTTTGATTCGGGCCGAAGCCTTTGTCAATCTGGTGCATGAGGTCGGGACCGAGCACCATGATAATCGCGCCAAAGAAGAAGAACATCAAGCAACCCGTGGCAACGACGTTTTCGTTAAACATCGCCAGGAAGCCGGGCAGTTTCAAATTTTCAAGTGACTTCTTCGGGTCGCCGATTTTGCCGGCAATCTTTGACGTGACCCAAATGCCGAACATCTGCTGGTGGCCTGTTGCGAAACCGCCGCCTTCGGAAATCTTTGCAACCGGTTCAACTGTCAAGTTGGAGCCGACTGCCCAATAAGTTCCGAGCAGAATACCGAGCATGATGACGACTTGCGGATCTTGCAGTTCGGGGAAGCAGAACAGCACGAGCCACAGTGCCGTTGACGACTGCTGAACCATGACATGGCCGGTGATGAACAATGTGCGGATTTTGGTGTACTTGCGGAACAAAACCAGCAAAATATTCATCGTGAAGGCCAACAGCAGGACGAGCATCATCATTGAGAATGAACGCCCGACATTTTCGACGGACATTTGCGCCGCCGCCTGACCGAAGTACGGGTCGATAACCGCCGCCGAAAGTTCAAAGCGGTCTTTCAAGCCGACGAGCACCGGACGGAAGTTTCCTACCAAGCCGCCGCTGGCCACGCCCAAAATCATGTAACCGACGGTCGCTTTGATAAAACCGGCAATGCACTCGTGAATCGGTTTGCCGAGCATTAAGTAGCCGATGAGGACGATAAAGCCGATAAAGAATTGCGGCTTCGTCAAAATGTTATTTTGGAAAAATTCCCATATGCCAAGCAAAAATTCCATGCGAAGACCTCCTTACGCTTCAAGCTTCAACAGGTCTTCGGGAGTTTTAGCCTTCAACAGTTTGGCAACCAGTTCTTCATCCGAGAGGGCTTCGGACAGCTGACTGAGATTTTCGAGATGAACGTTGTTGTCGACCGAAGCGAGCACGACGAAAATTTGCGCGTCCTTTTCCGGATCATTGGGATCGAAATGGACGGGCTTTTCAGTCTTCATGAAGCACATTGCGGTATCATAAACGCCGAGGCCTTCCTGTGCGTGCGGAATGCAAATATTCGGTGCGATGACGATATAAGGGCCGAGCTCCTCAACCTTCTTGATGATTTCTTTCGGGTAGATGGGATCGGCAACGCCTTCGTCGATGAGCGGTTGACAAGCGGCGCGTACTGCGTCACGCCAATCGTCAAAGCCCTCGTGGAATGAATAGCGTTTCTTCTCAACAAATTCCTTAAACACGAATAATTCCTCCTTCGTTCGCCACATGCGAAAGAAGAATGCTTCGCCGTGTACGAACGTTATTTGCCGAAATGGATTGGAACGGAGATAACTTCCATGCCGCGCCCGCGAAGTTGTTCGAGCGTGGCTTTGTCCGATTTTTCGTCGGTGATTAGAGTGATTTGCCTGTCGTAAGTGCTACTACCGTAAAAATTTTCGTGGTCGAAACGTTTAACAAGTTTGCTGTGGTCGGCCAGCACGAAAAGTTTGTTTCCGGTGCGGCTTATCAAGGCTTCGTTTATTCCGATTTCCGTCGGAATGTCGTAGCGAAATTCGCCGTCGTCATAAACCGCAGCACAGCCGAGAAAAATTTTGTCGACGTTAATGGAGAGCAAGTAGCGCATGACGTATTCGCCAACCATGACGTGATTTCTGAGTTCACCGCCGGTTAGGCATATCGTCACGCCATCGGGATACTTTTCTCCGACAGACCAGCCGTTGTTGGTAAAGACTAAAACTTTTTTGCGTTCAACGTACTTTAGCAGATTGAGCGCGGTACGGCTGCCGTTGATGAAGAGCGTGTCGCCGTCATTGACGAACCGGGCGGCGTATTCGGAGATGCTCTCTCTACAAAGGTGAATGTCTTCGCTGAATCGTTTCATATCGCGAGCCTTCTCAATCGAGTTTGCGCCGCCGTGTGTTCGCCAAATCAAATTTTGATTTTCCAGATACTGCAAGTCACGTCGAACAGTCATATCCGAGATATTATGCGCTTGCGCGATATCCGAAACCGTGATTTCCCCGGCGGTCAACACCATTTGTAAAATTTGTTGCCGACGTTGTCGCACGGCTTTTTGATTGTTCTTCATACAATCGACTCTCCTTGATGCACTACACATCGAAAACCCTGTGTGGTGCAAATTATACCCGTTACGAAAAAATTTTTGTAGATTCAAATCACATCTATAAAAAAAATTTTCGTCGGGCGAGTCGATTTTTTTCGAATATCACAGACAGGAGCGGAACGGAATATTCTGCGGATACTCGAAGCAATCTTCAAAGCCGCGACGATGATGGAAATAAATCTTGTCTTTGTCACGCGGATACATGTAATTTCCGCCGACTTGCCAGAAGAACGGATGGAACTTGTATTCGTTGCGATCTTTCTTGAATTCGTAGAGCAGTTTGATTTCTTCGCAGTCCGCCTGGAAGTTTGTCCAAACGTCCCAGTGAATCGGAATGACAACTTTGCACTGCAGATTCTCCGCCATGCGCAGAACGTCGATTGAAGTCATCTTGTCCTGCATGCCGATGGGGTTTTCGCCGAACGAACCAAAAGCAACGTCAATGTCGTAATCTTTGCCGTGTTTTGCGAAGTAAATCGAGAAATGCGAGTCACCGGAATGGTAAATATTGCCGCCCGGAGTTTTGAGCAGATAGTTGACGGCTTTTTCGTCCATGTCGGTCGGGCATTTGCCGGTAAGTTCTTCACGGTTTTCGCTCGTATCGTCGGTCGTCACGATGCAAGTACGGTCAAAGCTGTCGAGGCAGACCATCTCGATGTCTTTGATTTTAAAGGTGTCGCCAGGTTTGACTTCGCGGCAACGTTCGATGGGCACGCCCCATTTAACCCAAGTTTCAATGGATTTTTTCGGGCCGATGAAGGGCACGGGAATTTCCTTGCCGTCTTCGATTGTGGTCATGCCGCTGTTGATTACATGAGCAGCCCATTCGGCGGACATGTGATCTTGATGATAATGTGTTGCTAAAACTGCGTCGACTTGTTTGAAAGCAAACGGATCAATAACGAACGGAACGTTGCGCAAATTGGGTTGCATGCTTCTGCAACCGCACATGTTGGCCATTTGATGACCTGGTTTCATTTTGCCGTTGCCGTGGGTGCGTTTGCCGTTGCCGCACCAAAGGTCAATAGTGATGTTGGCGTTGCCGGGCGTCTTGAACCAAATTCCGGTACAGCCGAGCCACCACATGGCGACCTGACCTTCGGGCACAACCGCCGATTCGATATCTTCGACCAGCCATGTGCCCCATTCCGGAAACGTGCTCGCAATCCACTTGTCGCGAGTCATTTCAGAAATCTTGCTCATCTTATCGCCTTCCTCTCTCCCAAATCCTCGCCGAAAAAATCCGTTTTTCCGCCGAGTAACGATCGCAATCGTCCGTGATTGTTTTATGTTTAAAATAATACCTTTGCACAAATAAAAAGTCAATATCGTTTATGTTCGATTTACGTTATCGAGGAAAAATTTTCGTAAAATTGTTAACCTTCAAATTGCGAGCCGACGACGTAGATTTTTTTTCATGACGGTTGAATGTGGCGGCATTGAACAGTTATAATCTCAACAAAAAATTTCGGAGCGAATTAATGAGCGATATTGTTATAAAAGCTGACCATTTGTCAAAAGTATACAAAATTTATGAGCGAGACATTGACCGCCTGAAGGAGACGTTTCATCCTTTTCACAAACGATACAGCAGGGATTTTTACGCTCTGCGTGATGTGTCGTTTGAGATTCGGCGCGGAGAAAACGTCGGGCTTGTCGGCAAAAACGGTGCGGGAAAATCCACACTGCTGAAAATTATCACGGGCGTTATCACGCCGACTGAAGGCACAATCGAAGTCACAGGGCGGATTGCTTCTTTGCTCGAATTGGGCGCGGGTTTCAATCCCGAATTGACTGGCGTCGAAAATATCTACATGAATGGCTTGCTTATGGGGCAAACTCGTGAAGTCATGGACACCAAACTTGACGATATAATTTCGTTCGCGGATATCGGCGACTTTGTCAATCAGCCCGTCAAAACGTATTCTTCGGGAATGTTTGCCCGTCTTGCGTTCGCGGTCAATGCTTTCGTCGAGCCGGACATTTTGATAATTGACGAGGCGTTGAGTGTCGGCGACGCGTTCTTCCAAAGCAAATGCATTGACAAAATGCGCTCGATGATTGCTGGAGGTGTCACGGTTCTTTTTGTCAGCCACGACACTTTTGCCGTGAAAAATTTGTGTCAGCGAGCTTTCCTCGTGCAAGCTGGTCAAATTGTTATGGACGACTCGTCAAAAAAAGTCGTCGAGACTTATCGCAACATGATGATTGATTCTCGACGCGACGACGAGCAGACGAAGACTGACGCCTTTGAAGATTTTTTGAACATTATCAAGCGTAATCAGCAACCGAGCGACGTTTCAATCGTCCTGCCGATTACTGCGGAGGGCTTACTTCGCGGCAAGAAAATTTTCGACAAGAACGCCGAATATCAGCGCACGCAAAACGGTCGCGCAAATTTCGACAACGTTCAACTGCTGAATACGAAAGGCGAGCCGATTGCTGAGGTTGTTTTCGGGCAGGAAGTCATTCTGCGCATGGTCATCAAGTTCAATGACGATGTTGACTTTCTTGGCATGGGCTATCATATACGCAACGCCACGGGGATTGATCTCGTCTACACTGATTCGCGTTTTAACGGTATGAAAGCAATCTTCGACGCCAAGCGCGGTGAAATTTACGTCGTCGATTGGCGATTCAAAGTCGAGCTGCGTCAGGAGCTTTACGACATTGCCTGTGTAATTTCAATTCCGGTCGAGGAGACGATGAATTATCCCGTTGTCTGCGACTTCGTACCGTGCGCCGTGCAGTTTAACGTCGTCAGTCCGAATCCGTATTTGACTTTGGGCGGCGGCTACGTTCACTGGCATAACGACTTGAACATTACCAAAGTTGACGGAGGTGGCACGCCATGAAATTTGGCAAGCTGTTGGATAAATTCATCACGAAAAAATCTACACCGAGTGAAATTGCCGCGTCGGAAGACAAACGCGCCATTGAAAATTCTCTGCTCTTCGACGGCGATTGGTATCGAAAAACTTACGGCTATGGCAAATATCTTGACGCGGCGAATCATTATTTGACAGTCGGTTGGCGCGAAGGCAAAGATCCGTCGCCGTTCTTTTCGACTGCAGATTATCTTGCCAAAAATTCCGACGTGAAAGCGGCGGATATGAATCCTCTGTTGCACTTCGAGAAATTCGGCTTCCGTGAAAATCGATACCGCGCCGAGATTGAATGCGCCCTGCCGAAAATTTTGGAGCGTCATCCGGAGTGCACTACCAAACTTGACCGCGGACTTTTGCGCATCAGAATTACGAATGCTTGTAACGCGAAGTGTCGATATTGCGGCGTGCGGTGCACTTTCGGCGACGAGGCTACCCGCGCCATGATTCCCGCCTGGTATTACGAGTTGTGCCGACCGATTTACGACAACATAGGCATCGTGCTTATAACCGGTGGCGATGCGTTCTTCGCAAAGGAAAGTTTCAACTACATGAAGTTCATGAGCGACAACTATCCGCAGATAACGTTGATGACTGAATCGAATGGGATTGCCTTCAACGAAAAATTTCAGACGCTTGCCGCAGACAATTTGTTCAAGACGCATTTTTCGATTAACGCGTCCAATGCTGACACCTTCGCCGCGAGCTGTTGGGATCTCGACGACGGAAACTCCGCTCGAAAAATTTTCCCGATAATGTTGCGCAATATCAGAAGTTATCTGACAAAACTTGAGGCGGCCGACAAACTGTGTTTTGCGCCGTCTCTGTCTAGGGTCATCAACCAAGACAACGCTGACGACATTTTAAATTTCGTCGAGCTTGCGTTGGAGTTGCACGCGAGCTTGATAATTTTCTACTTCGATTACACGGAGAACGACATGTCGGCAGAGTACTTCACAAATCCGGCCGTCGTCCGTCCCGCAATGAAGACGCTTATGGAATTGGAACGCGTGCTTGCCGAAAAAATTTTGGTGTACTTCCGCTTGTGGATACCGACGAAAGAGGCCGGCACACTTCAGCAGGAGGTCGAGGCGATTCCGATTGACGAACTCAACGCAAAATACGCGCACATTTTATCTAAGGCCGCGAATCGCTCTGTACTCGGCGAAATAAAAAAGCGCAACGAGATTCGTCGCGCTTCAGGCAAGCATGAACTTGCCATAGTCGATGATGTGTCGCCGAGTCTGCACCTTAAGCGAACGGGCGACCGTGAAATTTGTTTTGCGCCGTGGAATGAAATTGATTTGTATCCTGACGGACGCATGGATTTTTGTAGCTGGTTCGAGCCGACTCTCAATATCAAAAACTTTATTCAACGTGATACCGACGGGCGGGATTTTGTCGACTGGGAGAAAATTTTAAACTCGTTCGAGTACGTTTCTGCCCGCTACAGGATTTTGCACGATGATTTTCGTGGTTGCCAAGTTTGCTGTCCGATGAATTCGATTAAATCGCCTGTGGAGCCTGTCACGAAATACAATGTTGATCGAGGTTTGTGAACTACTCGTCGCCTATAGAGGCAGTGGAATTCTCGCGCTGGGAGATTAAATCACGCGTAGTTTTTCTTTTTTTTTTTGGATTCGGATTTTTACTCGTTTCTCGAAGTTAGGGTGTTAGTCTTTTTTTGCGTTTTTTCTTTGTTGTAAATTGATTTTGTTCCATAACTTAGTTCTTCTTTTTATCTGATGATTTTGTTATGGAACATTTTTTTGTTTCCTCATCTTGATCTTGTCATTTTTTTGTACAACAAAATTTTTTTAAGCTATTGACTTTTGTCGTTTTTTGTGTTACGCGCGCGCGCGCGCGATGCTTTGTAGCAACAAAGTTGCTTTACCTATGTTTTATTTTTGCAGGCGCGACATGTGAATTTTTTCGCAATGGCGTAATGACGCCATTTTTAAGCCGATAAAGCTAGGATTTTTATCTTACGCTTACCCCCATTTAGCTAGGATTCGTAATCAATTAAGCTAGGATTCGTATCCTAAAAATCGGGGCATTAAGCTAGGATTCGTAATGAGATTGGAGCTAGCTGTTGACAACTAGCTAGCTTTATTTTATAGTTCGAGCAGGGTGATTTTTTATGTCAAAAGGTAAAAATGATGAGGAAAGAGGACTTGTCCTGAGAAACGACATATACCAAAGTAATCCATTAATCCAGGCTCGAAAGAAGTTTGATCTTATGGGTTTCAGGATATTCATGTTGGGGTTGAGAGGTCTTAATCCTCGTTTGTCGGATAAGGATAAATACTACGACGCGGATTTTAGGGAGATGTTTATCCCGACGAGTACGCTGACGGAACTTTTTGGCAACACTAAGTACTTGGCGGAATTAAAGCCGGCGTGTAAGAGACTTTTTGATGCGATTGTCGAGTTTAACCGTGCCGATGGGGGATTCACACTGTATCACCTGTTCCGCAAATTGGAGTACATTCCCAATGAAGGGCTTTATCTCCGGTTTGAGGAGCTTCTGCGGCCGTATATACTCGATTTGTTTCAATCGCGGGGTTATACTAAGCTCAATGTCAAATACTTGTTTTGCTTGTCGTCGCCTTATGCCGTGCGATTGCTTGAGTTAATTTTGCAATATCAAAACATCAAGCCGTTCAAGGCGATGCAGGAGATAAAGAGAAGATTGACGATTGATGAACTTCGCTTTGCGCTCAATGTTCCCGAAGGAGCCTACAGCGACCGAATGAACAATTTTAGGAAATTCGTTCTCGACGACCCTATAAGCGAGATAAATAAGCGCACGCCATATATCGTTCATTATGAAACGGTCAAAGAGGGACGCAGAGTCGTGGCCTTCGATTTCACGATGGATACTTTCGCTGTACCTGTAGAAGACATAGACGGCTACAAGCCCAATTTCGGTAATGACGCGATAGAACTGCTCCAATCTTTGGGTTTTACCGAAAAAGCGGCTCAGTCGATTTTCAAGAAATGTAGCGGGGTTCAAGATTGCTTTTCAAGAATCAATCGGGCGCAAGCTTTGCTTACCCGTCAGAGAGAACCCGTAAAAAATGAACTCGGTTTTCTTCGCAGAGCCATTGAGGAAGATTGGCAAATGGACGGCAGACCACAGACAAGGCTCGCTAAATCTTCGTCAGGTCTTCATTCTATGGATTGGTCGGATAAGGAAATGCCTCCGCCAAAACCAAAAGCTTTGAGGATTGGCAGGAAAAAGATGCCGTATTCGGTCGCAAGAGTTTACATAGAGCACATACGGGACGGTCAATATCTTGAGCTCGTGAACGATGGCTTAAAAGAATTCAACGTGACGATTAAAGAATTCGAGGAGCTTTGCAAAAAACGCGGTATATGAAGAAAGCCCTAAGCAGAAAAGCTCAGGGCTTAAAATCGATTTTAAGGCCTCTGGTAGCCTCTAGAATACGTTGCACGGAGTGTACACAATATCTAACATCAAAACTAGTATTGAGTAATTTCTAATTAAAAAAGATTAGAAGTTTTTTTTATTTTTGGCCTAATTACGCGGGAATTTCCCTGCTGACTCAATGAAGAATTGTGATTCGTAAGCGCATCATTGCAAGTTTTTAATTGCGAAAGGCTTAAACGGTATGACACTAATGTTGAAGATGAGCATTAATTTCTTTTTGCAATTCGTTAAGAGTGTTAT
>CAMZDU010000004.1 GCA_947305445.1 uncultured Selenomonadales bacterium | reverse complement strand
GCGTCACACCGTCAAGTCCGTCTTCGCCGAGGACGTTTGAAACTTTGTCGGGATTGTCGACGATTGCATTGGCAAGCTTGGACTCGTTAATTGTGAGTTTGCCGTCACTGCCCACAGACAAGCCGATTGACTCGTAGCTTGCGGCGCGGTAAGTCGTGTCGCCGGAAGTCGTGGCCATCATATCAATGCGCTTTGACACGGACGAGTGATCGCCGAAAAATTTTATCGTGCTGTTATAGTCGTCGACAAAATTTTTAACGGTGTCGAGCGCGGCTTGAAGTTTGTCGCTGTATTTGGTCGACGTGGTAACTTTGCCGTTCTCGTCGGTGTTGCTGACTGTTGTTATGGCATCTTCTTTGTCGACGGAGAAGTTGTAGCCTTTAATCTTCTCGGCGGACGCGGACAAGTTTTCTATGTTCTCGTCAAATTCGGTGTTGAAAGCGTTCTTGGCGTCTTCGTAGCTGGCAAGCACGGCTTTAAGATTGGTATTAATTTCCGTCAAGCCCGCCAGAGCCGTCTGCGCGTTGGACTGATAAGAACCGTAAGCACTCCACAGTTTGGAAATTGAATCTTGCCGTTGATTGTTCGTGCCAAAGAGGTAATTTGTGTTGTAGAGCGTGTTGCCCAAGTTAATTGCCATGATAATCACCTTCCCTGAATGAGTCGATTAACTCTCCTTAAAATGTGATTTAATTTTACAATATTTATCGACGGCTTGCAAGAAATTTTTCAAGACGTTGCAGAAATCAGCGGTAACCTGTTATAATTCATTTCGGAAATTTTTAGCGCGGAGGTAAATTGTAATGCGTTTGAATAAATTTTTTTGCGGAGCATTGGCGGCGGCCATGCTCATGTTCGCACCGGTGAACGTTTCGGCGGCGGCGGACGAGTCTGCAAATTCAAAACTTATGAAAATTGAAAGCGACACTTACGGCGCGGAACAGAGCGGCGCGATTCTCGACCGAATCAGCCGGCTTGAGAAAGACTTCAGCGGCCGAAACATGTCCGGCAATATGAACGCCCGCATTGAGGCGATTTACGATATTCTTTACAACAACGACGCCGGCCCCGGCATCCTCGCCAAACTCAACGCGCTCGAATGGAATGTCAATCATGAAGTTGCAATCGGCGGCATCAACAGTCGCATTACCGCGCTGGAAAATGCAATCGTCGGCAACACGACGGCCGGCACTTTCAACGAACGGATTCGCGCTCTGGCAAAGGCATCGTACGGCGCGGAAATTTTGCCGATATCTCAAGTCCAAATTCCGGAGAACACGCTGATTAAAATTGCAACGACCGCTCCCGTCGGCTCGAAGTTCATGCAAGAAGGCGACACCGTTCCCGTTAAAGTTATCGAGGACGTTTTTGTTGACGGTTGTCTCGTCTTCGCGAAAGGTTTGCCCGGCGAAGGTAACGTTGTCAACGTTCGCCGCGCCAGAAATATTTTCAGCAACGGCAAGCTCGAAATTGACTTCAACAGACTTCAGACGATTGACGGGCAGGATGCCAAAATTTGCGTGGACGCGGCCGCCCTCGACGAGATGACTGCAAATGCAATGGGGCGCGGGCTCAGCTTGGTCGGACAGACTTTTTCCGGCAAGCACAAGGAAGTTGAGGAAGTTTTGATTCGCGGCAAAAATATTGACCTGCCGGCGGGAATTGAACTGTATGTTCAAATTCGCGTGCCGATTGTTGTTTACGGCGTCAAAGCCGACGTTAACGGTCTTCTCCTTGACGAAATGATTACCGACGCTCCCGTTGACGAGATGACGACCGAAACTGTTGACCGCGTTGAAACTGTTCCAAATTCTGAACCGATGAACGATTCGAGCCTTGAGGCACGCCCCGACGAAGGCAAGACACTTGACGGCTACGACGGCGAAATCATTGAAGTTATTGACGACTGACGGAGTTTAACGATGAAAAAATTTTTGGGCGTTGTGCCGTTGCTCGCCGCGCTTATGATTACCTCTACGGCCGAGGCGGAGTACGAAGCAAAGTCGGACACGGGCACCGGTTTTTTTAACTACGTGGAAAATCGTCGGCGCGAGATACGCGAAAAACAGCTGAACGACGAGCAGAAAAAATTGGTTACGGATATCATTGAAGCACGAGAACGACTGCCCCGCGAGCCAAAAGAAGGCGACCCCGTGCCCGCCGTGTTCGAGGGCGACGACATGGTTTATTACTCCGGTAGCGGCGAATTCATTGCCACCGGCAAAGTAGATATCATTCAGCTTGACGGACATCGCTTTCAGAGTGACGAGGCGACCGGTAACACCAAGGAGCAAGTCGTTCGCGTGGACGGCAAAGCGCACGTCCTACAGCTTATGGAAGGCGCACCGCGTGTCACTCTCGACGGCTACAAAACCGTTTACAACTACGGCAAGAAGACCGGCACCATGGGCGAAGCCGAAGGCAAAATGGGCGAATATTATCTGACTGGCAAGCGTTTCGAGTTCTATCCCGACCATATCGTCGTTTACAACGGCACACAGACCAAATGCGGCGCGAAATCCCCTGACTATCACCTGAGCGCGGAACGCATGGAAATCTGGCCCGAACAAGTCATTCGTATGTACAACGTCAAACTCTGGATTAAAAATAAAGTCGTCGGCACCAAGTCTTACGAGGAACGTCAGCTCGGCGACAAGGAGAAAAATTATTTCCCGCGTATCGGTTACAACTCAGACCACGGCGTCTACATTCGCGACAATTTTGAAATCCATCTGTTGCCGCATTTGAACCTAGATATCGGCGCATATGTCGAGACCAAAAAAGGCGTCCGTAGCAACGCCGAACTTGATTACAGTAACCGCGAACTGCGCGGCGTGGTCAAATACGGTTTCTACGACGACAGTGACGCCCGTTGGATTCAAAAGGAGCCGTCACTTAATTTGACGTATGAAAAACATTTCGGCGGACTGCCGCTTACTTATCGTTTTGAAGGCGAATACGGTCACTGGCGACAAAATGCCATTACCAGCACGCATCAGGAGTACGAGTTCAAACTCATACACGACCCGATTTTAATAGGCAAGTTCGTACTCTTTCTTGACACGAGCTATAAAATTACCAAGGACGACGCAAAAAATGTTGACTCCGGCAAGACGACAACCCGCGGCATCAACTACAACATTTTGCTCGGTCGGGAGTTTAACGAGCGGCTTGCCGCCTATGTCAGCTACTCTTACGAAAAAAATAACGCGACGAATTCGCTGTTCCGTTTCGACGTTGACAATTACTCCAGAAAGTTGCAGGCGGGCGTGAGCTATTTTTTGACGCCGAAAGACCGCTTGGTCGTCGGCCTGAAATGGGACGCCGACAATAATAAACTCGACGACATAGATTATTACTGGTATCACGATTTGCACTGCTCGCAGGCGGTCGTCCGTTGGCGTGGCAAACGCAAAAAATTGGAAGTTCATTGGGAGTTCACGCCGTGGTAAATGCAGGATGCATCGTAATCATATCGCTAATATTATTTTTTTTCGGCACGCAACTGATTCCTATAACCGACCCGACTGAATGTTGTTACACGCTGACAGCCAAAGAGATGCTCGCGGCGGACGATTGGCTTTCGCCGCGAATCTACGGAAATTTCTGGTACGACAAGCCGATCCTTTTTTATTGGGAACTTCTGGTTGCATATAAAATTTTCGGCGTCGGCGAGTTCGCGTCGAGATTCTTTCCGGCGGTGTTCGCGACGCTCGGACTGTTGCTGACGTATTTTTTCGGCACGAAACTTTACAACAAAAAAATCGGCTTCGCGGCGGCGATAATGCTCGCCACAACGCTGGAGTATTGGTATCTGGCGCACGCCGTGATAACCGACATGACGTTGATGGTTGCGTTCGCGACGACGCTGATAACTTTTTTCCTCGGCTACCGCGCAAATCGTCCGCAACTTTATTTGGCGTCGTTCGCGGCCTCGGCGGTGGCGGTGCTGACGAAAGGTCCTGTCGGATTTTTTTTGCCGGGTCTGATAATTTTAATCTTCTTGGCCTGGCAAGGTGACTTGCGGCATTTGACGAAACTTTTCCGCCCGAAAAATTTGTCGGTGTTCGCGGCAATCGTCGCGCTGTGGTATCTGCCGATGACTGTGCTTCACGGGCGGGAGTTTGTAGAAAATTTTTGGGGCGTGCACAACTTCCTGCGGGCAACGGTCTCGGAATATCCGAAAACGGACGTGTGGTATTATTACGCGCTTATCTCGGCAATCGGCTTCTTTCCGTGGTCGGTACCGCTGATTCCGGCGGCGATTAAAAAATTTTTTCGGCGGGCGGAGTTGTTCATTGAGGAAGGTCGTCTGCCCGTATTCGACATGCACGAAAAATTTTTGCTTGTTTGGGCGGCGACGGTCGTAATCTTCTTCCAGCTGTGCGCGACAAAATACGTGACTTACACGTTGCCCGCAATGATACCCGCCGCAATTTTCGTGGCACGTTATTTCGTGAACCGTTGGAAAATTTTTCTGGGCATCGCGGCAAGCTCGCTGATAATTTTCCCGCTACTTATATACTTCGCGGCGTTGCCACTCACCGAAGACAATTCCGCCCGACGCGAGGCTCAACTAATCCTGCCGCTGATTGACGATAATACCTGCGTCGTCAGCCACGGCAAAGAATATTCCGGCTCGTTGGTCTTTTATACGGGTGCGAAAATTTTTCGACTGGAGACGCCTGACAACTTCGCCAAAATTCGCCCGCAAGCCATGTCGTGGACGAGCAAGAACGTTATGCCGTTTATGACCTTCGACGAATTGCCCGCCGAAAAAAAAATTCTGGCGGTCGTCAGCGTCGATTACGAGAAAAATTTTCTCGACAATGCGGCGGGAAGTTGGCAACTCGTCGGCGAAATTCCTCAAGGCGCGTTGGAATCGCTTGCCGAAAAAATTTTTTACGGCCGCGAACGACGCGAACTCAAATCAAAAATTTACATGTACGGAGGCAATTAAATGGCAATTATCGTCAGAGCATACGAGTCAGCGGATGTCGAATCTGCAATTAAAATTTGGAACGAAATTGTGCGCGAGGGCATCGCCTTCCCGCAAGAGGACGAACTCGACGCGACGAGCGGCGACGAATTTTTTAAGGCGCAATCGTTCACGGGACTGGCCGTCGATATGGACGGCGGCGAGATTTTGGCGTTGTACATTCTCCACCCCAACAACGTCGGCAGGTGCGGCCACATCAGCAACGCGAGCTATGCGGTACGCTCGGACGTGCGCGGACGACATATCGGAGAAATAATTGTCAAAGATTGTATTGCTCGTGCGCGGGAGCTGGGCTTTCGTATCCTGCAGTTTAACGCGGTTGTCGCCACGAACATTCACGCACGGCACTTGTATCAGCGTCTTGGTTTCAAAGAACTCGGTACGATTCCCGGCGGCTTCCGCATGCCCGACGGATCGTTTGAAGATATTGTTCCTCAGTTCATTGATTTGACTTGGGAGGCGAGGAGTTGCAAGAACTCATAAGCATAACAAATAAAATGCACGGCAAAAAAGTTTTGGTCATCGGCGACATGGTTGCCGATGTTTACGTCGACGGGCGAATCTCGCGCATTTCCCGCGAAGCTCCCGTTCTGATTCTGGAAAAGGCCGGCGAACGAGTTGTTGCAGGCGGCGCGGCAAATGTCATTGCCAACGCAGCGACACTCGGCGCGGAAGTTTACGCTGTCGGCGTTATCGGTGACGACCAGTACGCGGAAAATCTGCGCAACATTTTGAAAGAGCTGGACGTCCACATCGAAGGCCTCGTCCGCGACAAATCCCGCCCGACAATTTCCAAGACGCGAATCATTGCGGGCGGTCGTGCCACGGTCAGTCAACAAATTGTTCGGCTCGACAGCGAGAGCAAAGAACCTCTCGGCAAAAAAGTAGAGGCCGAACTTATCGCCAAAATCGACAAGATACTTCCGCAAGTCGACGGCATCATCATGAGCGACTACGGTTCGGGCACGATTACTCCAAACGCCCGCAAACTTATCACGCGCTTTGCCGGCAAGAAGAAATTGCCGAGCATTGTCGATTCGCGCTACAATATCGGAAACTTCGAGGGCGTCGGCTACATTAAGCAAAATGATTCGGAGCTGGGCGCGTTCGTTGGCCATCCGCTAAACGACGTGACGGATTTAATCGGCGCGGGCACAAAAATTTTGACAAAGCTCAACGTCGACGGCGTTTTAATCACTCGCGGCGAAATGGGAATGAGTTTGTTCGAGCGCAACGGCGCGGCTCATCACATTCCCGTAAGCGACATGAGCGAAGTTTACGACGTGTCGGGCGCGGGCGACACCTGCGTTGCGGCATTTTTATTGGCGTTGACGGCTGGGGCGCAACCTGCGCTTGCGGCGAAGATTGCCAACTACGCGGCGGGCATTGCCGTCCGCAAACTCGGCACCAGCACCGTCAGTGCAACCGAATTAATTTTTACGCTTGAGCGTGCACGTTAAGGAGTGTACTTCATGGAATTTACTCTCGATAATGATCGCTTGATAATTTTTCTGAACGGGCGAATTGATTCAAACAACGTTGTCGAAGTCGAAAAAGCCGTTAAAGCTGTCGTCAACGAGCACAGCGGCCGCGAACTGATTTTCGACGCCGACAAACTCGATTACATTTCTAGTGCGGGCTTGCGCTTTCTGCTGAAGTTTCGTAAATCCGCCGACAAAAAAATTTTGGTTGAGAACGTCTCTAAGAATGTTTACGAAATTTTTGAGATGACCGGCTTCACGAGACTTTTTGACATTCGCAAAAAACTTCGCAACGTTTCAATCGAAGGCTGTGCACAAGTCGGCACGGGACTCAGTAGCAAAGTTTATCGGCTCGACGACGACACAATAATCAAAGTCTACGAAGAAAAAGTTCCGCTCTACAAGATCACGCGGGAGATTGATTTAGCGAAGAAAGCTTTTCTGGCGGGCATCCCGACGGCCATCTCCTACGACATTGTGCGTTGCGGCGAAAGATACGGCGTGGTCTTCGAGATGATCGCAAACGCGGTTACTGTCGGCGACGCGCTCTCCGCTAACGACGGCGCGAACTTCGACAGCATCATGAAAAAATTTGCGACACTGTTAAAACTCATGCACCACACCGAAGTTAACAAAGCCGACGGCTTCCCCTCGATAAAGGGCACCTGGTTTGATTGGGCTGAAGGCATGAAAAAATATTACACCGCCGACGAATTCGCCCTGCTCGACAGAGATACAATCGTCCATTGCGACTTTCACGCGGGCAACACGCTTTGGCAAAACGGCGAAGTCGTGGTTGTCGATATGGCTGACGTCGGCTATGCTCACCCGGTGTTTGATTTTGCGGCGGGAGCTTTTCACGCGCTTATGTGCGAGCGCGATACCGTTCAATCGTCGCTTAGTCTTTCCGCCGAAAACATTTGCAAATTTTGGGACGCGTTGCTTGCAAACTATTTCGAGACCACCGACGCCGCCGCACTTACCGAGGTTAAAGAAATTTTTAGTGCGTTCGCGTATCTGCGTGCTGCACTGTTCCCGATGAAGCACGTACAAATTTCCGAGGACGTAAAACTCGGCTACGTTCAGAATGCCCGAAAAAATTTATTCCCGAATATCGATTGGGCAATCAAGCAGGCCGCTCGCTTAGGAGATTTGGATTTATGATGATTGACAGAAAAGACGCCGCGAATTTTTGCGACGAACTCAAGCGGCAGGGCAAGCGGCTCGTCTTCACGAACGGTTGCTTCGACATAATTCACGCGGGGCACGTCCGCTATCTTACGACTGCAAAAAGTTTCGGCGACGTGCTGATTGTCGGACTAAACACCGATGAATCCGTTCGCCGACTCAAAGGCGCGTCCCGACCGATTAACAATCAAGACGACCGCGCAGAAGTTTTGCTTGCGCTGAAGCCCGTCGACCACGTGATTTTTTTCGGCGAACAAACCGCAGAAAGTTTAATCTCCGAAGTCAAGCCGAACGTCTACGTAAAAGGCGGCGATTACACTTTGGCGACACTGCCCGAAGCGCAAATTGTGCAACGATTCGGCGGCCGCGTTGAGTTGGTGAATTTGCTTGCCGGCCGCTCGACGACAAACATTGTAGGAAAAATTTTAACGGTGACCAATCATGAACGATGATTTACAGAACGTACTGATAGTAAAACTCAGCGCAATGGGCGACGTAATTCACGCCTTGCCCGTCAGCTACGCGATAAAAGAAACTTTTCCCGAAGCAAAAGTCACGTGGGTGGTTGAGCCGCCTTCGCTTGACCTGCTCAAAATGAATCCGTGCATTGACAAAATTTTGCTGTTCAAGAAAAAAGATTTCCGCTCGCTGAAAGGTTTCATGCGCGAATTTTTCCCGTTCAAGCACGAACTGCAGGAGCAGAGCTACGATGCGGTGCTTGACTTGCAAGGGCTGTTCAAATCGGCGGCGATTGCTTTCTTCGCCAAGTCTAATATCAAGCTCGGCATTTGCAACATGCGCGAACTCAGCGACAAAATTTCCAAACCCGTTGTCGGCGAAAATTCGGAAGGTCATATCGTCGAACGCTACCTTGACACGGCGCGGGCAGTCGGTTGCGTCGTCGGCAACGTCCGCTTCCCGATTCAAGTCCCCGTCGCCGATTCTGAAAAAGCGCGGGCGATTATGGATCAGGCCGGACTGCGCGAGGGCAATCCGTTCGTTGTGTTCGTCGTCGGCGCGAATTGGCCTAACAAACGCTGGCCGACAGAAAATTTTGCCGCGCTGGGCGATTGGTTTTACGAACTGGCGGTCGTGCCGGTTCTGGTCGGCAGCGGCGATTTGGACGAGCAACGAGCCCAGGAGATTGAAGCCAAGATGAGTATCCCGCCGATTAATTTAATCAACCGCACGAATATAGCACAGCTTGCACACGTTCTAAGAAGTTCGCGTCTTGTAATCGGCGGCGATACCGGACCGGTACACCTCGGCTCGGCTCTCGGCGTGCGGACAATTATGCTTATGGGTCCGACGAACGCCTCGCGCAACGGTCCCTTCGGCCAGATTGAACACGCAATCGAAGTCGAACGGCCGTGCAAAGGTTGTTGGAAACGCGCCTGCCCAAAGAACGAAATTTGCCTGGAAAAAATTCCCGTCAGCTTCGTCGAAAACAAAATCGCGTCAATGAGCTAGGAGGTAGCCAAGCTGAAGTTCCTAAAAAATTTTTTCGACGGCGTGCAGCGCGACTTGCGGCTGTTCGTCTTCGTGCTGATACTGCTGGAAATTTATCGCGGACTGTTTATCTTCTTAATGTCGAATTACATGGGCGCGGAGACGGGCTCGGCGCAAATCATGACGGCAATGTTTGCGGGCTTGCGGCTCAGCTTGAAGACGGCCGGCGCAGTCACGCTGATTTCGTTTGTCCTCGTGACGATTGTCGGCTTGCGCTCGCGGTTGAGATTGCTCGTCGGGATTGTGGCCTCGCTGATATTTTCGTTGCTGTTCATGCTGAGATTTCCATATTATCGAGCGTTTCAATCAAACTTCGGGCTGGAAGTGGTGCAGGGTTTCCACGACGACTTATGGTCAATAATCGTCACCATGTTCCAGGAGTACGGCATACTTTGGAGATTTTTGGCCGCGATAGTTTTGACTCTTGCCTGTATCGCGGTGCTAAGTCGGCTGTTGCTGATAAAGACAATCCCGTTGCCCGCGCTCGACGGCAAATTTAAAATTGTCGGCTTCGGCGCGTTACTCGTCGCGGGAATTTTTTTGTTCGGATTGTTCGTGCGCTTCGGCGGAAGTTTTACTTATGGCGGCGGAATTAATTGGGAGAACGCCGCCGTCACTTCCGACGACTTTTTAAACGAGTGCATACTCGACGACGGGCAAGCTCTCTATCGTGCGCGGGCGATGGCCAAGCGCATGGAGGCCGGCGAAATTTCCGGCGTCGACCCGAATAAAATTTTTGAGTCCGCGCAAATTGTCGCCGTCAATAAAAATCTCACCGAAAAAAATCTTGCGCCGTATCTCGAGCGCAAAGCCGCCGGTCAACGAATCGCGACGCCCAAACATATTTTTATAATCCTCGGCGAAACTTTCATGCAGTGGCCCATGCTCGGCAAGTACGACGAACTTTTGGTTGCCGAAGGAATCAAATCACTTATCGCGGAGGACAAATGTTATTACAGCCGCAACTTTATGCCAAACGGCGACTTCACGTCCACGGCGATAACCGGCCTCGTCACCGGCTTGCCCGACGTCAACATCAAAGTCAACTACCAGGCTCGCACGTACGACAAACTTTATATCACGTCCATGGCCGCGCCCTTCAAAGAACTCGGTTACAAAGTCGACTTTTGGTATGGCGGAATGCCCGGTTGGGATTCGATTGGAAAAATGTCTCTGGCGCAAGGCTTTGACAATTTTTACGGCTGTCCCGATTACAACGCGCCAAAGCAGACGACTTGGGGCACGAAGGACGAAAATTTATTCAACGCGTTGCTTGCTCATCTGGAGGGCGAGCCGCCGACTGTTCATCTGATTATGACGACGACCAATCACCCGCCGTATAATCTCGACCTTGCGGCCGAAGGTTTCGACTTGAACGCGACGATTGAGAAGTTGAAAAAATTTCCAAACGTTGACGACGTGAATCAGTTGGCCGTCGAGCTTGGGCACTATTGGTACATGGACGAAGTTATCACGAATTTTGTCCGCAAAGTAAGCAAAAAATTTCCCGAAAGTATTTTTGTCGTCACGGGCGACCATGCCGTGCGCTGTGACCCGTCAACTCACCCGACGATATTTGAAAATCAGAGCGTGCCCTTTGTTATCTACGGCGCGGGCATCACGAAAAATATTCTTCCGCCGGACGTTGTGGGCGACCACATATCAATCGTGCCGACGTTGATTGAACTCATTGCGCCGAAAGATTTTGCCTACTATTCAATCGCGCCGAGCCTCTTTAACAGCGACGGCGTCGGCTTCAACAACTCGACTTTCCTCACGTCGAAAGTTGCCGGGCAAATTGATTCGGACGACGTGGAACTTTTGCCGCACGTTGCTTCCAACGAACTTAACGACGTGAACTTGACGAGCGAACGTGAACAGGCGACGCAGATTATCGGCGCAATGCGGACGGTTGCCTGGTGGATTATCACAAAGGGATTGTTCTTCGGCGACGCGGTTAACGAGTGAAAAATTTTTTAACCTTCTCTCGCGATTCATTCCCCCGCCGCGCGGTGGGATGAATCGCGCTTTTGCGTAGACATTATTGGTTCTTTGTGATAAAATTAGCATAACAAGTAACAAGGAAAGGAGAAGACCTGCGAAAAACTTATAGATTGTTGTACTACAATCTTCACGGAGTCTGAAACGTCGAAAACCAAGACAGTAAGCTCCCAGCAGGTACGATAAGGGTTTTGTGATTATCCTCTCTTTCCCGTGACCATTCGGGATGTAACATGTGCGAAGTCAGCTAAGCAGACAAATCACAACTACCGTAGGGACTACGGGAAGTAAAGCCTGTATGAGAGGAAATAAGACGCATATGCGCTACCTCGTTGATTCAGGAAGCTCCCGCCTCTTTAGGCGGCGAGCAGTTCACAACAAAAATTATGTCGCAATCGTGTCGGAGATGTTGAACATGTACGAAAAAAATTACTCACCATTCACTAAACAAACCGTTCATCGAACGGAGTAATTAATTCGTTTTGGGAGTACAACATATCCAATCAACACAACGAATTAATTAATTGAATGTCTTGCAAAGGAGATTACAAAATGGTTTTAATCACGGGCATTTTGGGACAACTCGGCTACGACCTTGCAAAGGAGCTGACGGCTCGCGACGTGGAGTTTATTGCACCTTCGCTGGAGGAATTGGAGCTGACGACCGAAGACGGCGCAAAAAATTTCATTCTCGATAAAAAGCCGGATACCGTTGTTCATTGCGCGGCCTATACTGCCGTCGACAAAGCCGAGAGCGAATCCGAGCTTGCGCTGACGGTTAACGGTTTCGGCACGCGTTGGATTGCGGAGGCTTGTCGCACTGTCGGCGCGAAGATGATTTACATCAGCACCGATTACGTCTTTGGCGGTGACGGCCGCACGCCTTACGAAGTGCACGACGAGAAAAAACCTGTCAACGTTTACGGACGTAGCAAACTCCTCGGCGAAGACGCGGTCAGCATGATTCTCGACAAACATTTTATCGTGCGCACAAGCTGGGTCTTCGGCATCAACGGTAACAATTTCATCAAGACGATGTTGCGGCTCGGCGAGACGAAAAAGCATTTGCGCGTTGTCAACGACCAAATCGGCTCTCCGACTTACACCGTCGACTTGGTGAAGTTGCTGGCGGATATGGCGGCCACAGACAAGTTCGGCATTTATCACGCGACCAACGAAGGCTTTTGCTCGTGGGCTGATTTTGCGCGGGAAATTTTCGAGCAGGCCGGTCTCGACGTCGAAGTCGAAGGCATTCCGACGCTTGAATATCCGACCCCTGCGCGGCGTCCGTTCAATTCGCGGCTCAGTAAAAAATCTTTGGACGAGGCCGGCTTCAATCGTCTGCCGACGTGGCAAGACGCGCTTAAGAGATATTTGATTGAGTTGAAGTCGTGAGCGCGGCGAAAAAATTTTTTTCGTGACATTTCGATTATAACGGCCGTTGTCTTGTGCTATCGTGCTCGCAGTTTATTTGTAGATTGGGAGGTCTTTTTATCATAAGAGGCGTAAGCCTCCCGCCTTTAGCCAAATGGGAATATATTGCTTGGCAGATAAAAAAAAGCCCGCCTCAGAAAAGAGACGGGCGCAGACTGTAGACAAAAAGCACCAATCAAGTAAAATAAGCTTGGGAGGTGCTTTTTCATGTATAGGAAGAAAAATCGAGAAAAACAAATGGCGGAAGTCAAAATCAGCTTAGAAGCTTTGGTGCCGGAAAATCACATATTGCGAGCGATTGATAAGGCGATAGATTTCAGTTTTATCTACGGGGAAGTAGAAGGCTTATATAGTGAAAAGGGACGTCCGGGCATTGACCCTGTCAGCCTTTTCAAAATCGTTTTTATCCAATATTTGTTCGGGATACGTTCCATGCGTCAGACAATAAAAGAAATAGAAGTGAATGTGG
>CAMZDU010000003.1 GCA_947305445.1 uncultured Selenomonadales bacterium | reverse complement strand
CGCGACGCCGTCGACACGCAAAACGCTTGAAAGCCGCTGACTTCCTTGCCGGTAGTCTTCGCGCCCGCGCTACCGAAGATGAGTTTAATCATCTCGCCGAGCAACCGCACTTGAACAAATTTAGTTCTGAAAGTGTAGACAATGCCTGAACCGATAAGTGCGATAATAATAATGTATGTCCACAGAAATGAGTTGATTTCGTTAACCACGCCGTGCAATGCTTCCATAAAAAAACCTCCCGATCATAGTTAAATTTTCCTGCCAACAATCCGCTATTTATCTGCAACTTGTGTACGGAGCTGTCATATTTGCTTACGTCAAATCGCTCCTGTTCGGAGGAATTATTACATTTTTTTTTACAGAACGCAACCTGTACCGACAATTCATGCAGAGACTTTCTGGTATTAATTAGGAAATAATTTCTACCATTCACCGGACGAAGTATCTTGTCAACGCTCTGACATGTAACTTGCTGAATCAACATTATATTGATAATATGACTGCAGATATTTTTTTAGAAATTTTCGTCGCGGCTGATATTTTGCCGCGTCATTCATGCAAAGGAGCTGAACCCCATGATAAACGATTACGACTTCGCGGCGAGTTTGATGCGAATCCTCTCGGAAAAATATCCGACGAAGGAATCCATTTACGAGAAGCTGATTTATCTGCAATCGCGACTGTTTTTGCCAAAGGGTACCGAACACTTCATGAGCGATTTGCACGGCGAATACGATTTGTTTTTGCACATAATCAACAACTGCTCCGGCGTCATTCGCGAAAAGGTTGACTATGTTTTCGGCGACTTCATGGGCGACGAGGAGATTGCCGAGTTCTGCACGCTGATTTACTACCCTACGGAAAAAATTGCGCAGATTAAATCTCAACACCGCGACACGTCCGCCTGGTATCGAAAAAATTTAGCGCGACTGCTAAAGCTCTCCAAGTTCATGAGTTACAAATATCCGTCGTTCAAAATGCATGACTTGATTCCCAACCGCTATGAGACCGTCATACTCGAAATGCTCAACACTCACCCCGAATCCGACCCCGCGCAGGCCGTCTACTACGAAAAACTTTTAAGCTCGATTGTGGAGATTAACAGCGGCGAAGATTTTATTCACGCGTTCAGTGCGCTGATTAAGCGGCTGGCGATTCACCGATTGCATCTTGTCGGCGACTTCTTCGACAGAGGCGACAGACCCGACGCAATTTTAAATCTGCTGATGAATTATCCCGAAGAAGTCGACATTCAATGGGGTAATCACGACGTGTTGTGGATGGGCGCGGCTCTGGGCAGTGAAGTTTGTATCGCGACCGTTGTCAGAAATTCTCTGCACTACGACAACACCGACGTCCTTGAGCGCGGCTACGGTATAAGCTTGCGGCCGCTGACAATCTTCGCCGCAAAACTGTACCCGAATGAAAATCCATTGCGCGCCGCCGAACTTGCAATGTTGATGATAATGTTCAAACTCGAAGGGCAACTGATTCGCCGCAATCCCGACTTCAAGATGAATTCGCGCCTGTTGCTCGACAAAATCAATTTAGACGACGACACCGTTACAATCGGCGAAAAAATTTACAAGCTCACCCGCACGGATTTTCCGACGATTGACCGCGCCGACCCCTGCGCCTTGACTGACGACGAGCGGGAGATTATCGACGGCTTGCGGCAAAATTTTTTGGAAAGCTCGCAACTTCAAGCGCATGTCGATTATCTGTACAAAAAGGGCGGCGTCTACCTGTGCCACAACGGCAACTTGCTTTTCCATGCGAACGTTCCGCTTGACGACGACGGCTCGTTCAAAAAAATTTCGTTCGAGGGCGCGACTTACAGCGGCAAAAATTATTTCGATTACGTCGACCGCCGGGCACGCCGCGCCTATTTCGACCGCCGAGCCGAGGATTTGGATTTTATGTACTTCCTGTGGTGCGGATTGTTGTCGCCGATTGCCGGCAGGGAGTTTCACACGTTCGAGCGCGCCTTCACCGACGAGCGCGACATTTGGCACGAGCCGGCCGACCCTTATTACACGCTGATTGACGACGAAAAAATTTGCGACGCGATTTTGACTGAATTTAATCTCGACCCACGGCGCGGACACATAATCAACGGCCATGTTCCCGTTCGCGTGCGCAAGGGAGAATCTCCGATTAAGGCCGGCGGAAAAGCTCTGGTTATCGACGGCGGATTTTCGAC
Organism: uncultured Selenomonadales bacterium; assembly: GCA_947305445.1. GTDB lineage: Bacteria > Bacillota > Negativicutes > Selenomonadales > Selenomonadaceae > Quinella. The sequence continues at coordinate 10,966 of CAMZDU010000003.1, read as the reverse complement.
GCCTTATCACGAGAAAACCGGCAGTTCGGGTTATACGCTCGTGGCAAATTCCCGCGGCTTGAGACTTCTGCGCCACCGCAAGATAGCCGACGTGAAAACTGCTCTGGCCGAAAACAAAGACATCGAGTCGACGGCCGAGACCGTGGAAATTTTGTCGCGGCGCATGACAATCGGCGACACCGACCACGGGCAAGGCATTCGCGACGAAATTGTCGGCCTGAACAAACTTTTGCTAGCCTATCAGAACGGCACCATTCAGCCGAAAGCGTGACGGCAACTTTAAAATTTTTTTGGCAGGAAATTTTCAGACGCAACCAGAATTAGCACACGATAATTTTTTTTCGGGGAGGCTAAAAATTTTGGTTCACATAGTGATCGACCTGGAGATGAATCCCGTCAACAAAACATTTAAAGACGTGCGCAAGTTTACGACGGACGAAGTTATAGAAATTGGCGCAGTCAAGCTTGACGAAAATTATAAACAGGTCGGCGAGTTTCAGTGCTATGTCAAGCCGCAATACGGCGAGATTACCAAACACATTACAAAACTTACCGGCATAACGCAGGAGACCGTCGCCGACAAACCGCTGTTTGCCGAGGCGTTTAAAAATTTCATGGACTGGATCGGCACATGGGACATGACGCTTTATTCGTGGAGCAACTCCGATATAAATCAGCTCAAAGACGAATGCACCTTTAAGTTGCCTGATTATAATATTGCGCGGCTGGAGCGGCAGTGGCGCGATTTGCAAAAAGCTTTTGACGACCGAATCGGTTTGCATTCGAGCTTAGCACTTAAGCACGCAATAGGCGCGATGAATCGTGACTTCGAGGGCATGCAACACACGGCACTTGCCGACGCGGCTAACACTGCGGCAATCCTCGCGTTGCTACAGGACGACGACGAATTTTTCCGCGTCATGCAACCGGTAATCGATTTGCTTCGCCCGCAGCAGTTGTCGCAATCAATCGGCGACCTTTTCCCCGAACTCGGCAAGTTGAAATTCGATTGAGGTGTTGTCATGAAAAAAGTCGGTATTCTCGGACCGAAGGGCACGCACTCGGAAGAGGCGGCTCTTTGGCTGAAAACATTTTTGCGGGAAGATTGGCGGCTCCAAATCTGCGCGGACATCTTTGACGTGCTGACTGCCGTAAAAGAACACAAGCTTGACGCCGCGCTCGTGCCAGCAGAGAATTCGCTAGAAGGTTCGATAAACATTACCCTCGACACTTTGGCACGCTCCGACACGTTGCAAGTTGTCCGCGAACTCGTCTGGCCGGTAAAAAATTTTTTGTTGACGCGGCCGTTTGTCGACGTACAATCCGTTAAAAAAATTTTCTCGCACGCGCAACCGCTCGCCCAGTGTAGAAATTTCTTGCACAAAAATTTTCCCGACGCCGAAATTGTGGCAACAACTTCCAGCGCACGTGCCGCAGAATTTGTCGCCGCCTCCGCCGAAAATTTCGCCGCGATAGGCACTCAACGCGCCGGCAAACTCAACGGACTTACAGTCGCCGCAGAAAATATCCAGGACAATCCAAATAACTTCACGCGCTTTTTCGAGATTCGTTACCGCCCGCGGGACGCCGCACCGATTGAAACTTTCGACGGCGACAAAGTTTTGATTATCTGTCAGATTGACGGTAGCCGCGCCGGTTCGCTCTGCGAGGTGCTCAACGAGTTCGCCAAGCGCAACGTGAACATGACGCGTATCGAGTCGCGCCCCGCACGCACGATTCTCGGCGCGTATATTTTTTTCTTCGAGCTGGAGACAGACGCCGGCGACGAGGCTTTGCGCGACTCTATTCGTGCCGTCTACGACAAAAGCATCTGGCTGAAAAATCTCGGCGTGTTTAGGATAATTAACCCGTTGTAAGGAGACAAAATAATTAGGAATGAGGAATGAGAAATGATTTTAGTCTTGGATTTCGGCGGGCAATATAATCAGCTGATAGCGCGGCGCGTGCGCGAAAACAACGTCTACTGCGAAGTTCATGCGGCCGGTAACTTCGACAAAGTGCGTGCACTCAAACCCGAAGGAATTATTTTGACCGGCGGCCCGCAAAGCGTTTATGCAGATGATTCCAGTTTGCCGCCGCCGGAGCTGTTTGAACTCGGCGTTCCGATTCTCGGCATTTGTTACGGCGCACAGGCAATGGCAAAAGTTCTCGGCGGCACCGTCAATCCCGCGCAAGTCAGCGAATACGGCAAAACTGACGTTGAAGTCGTCGCCTCGTCGAAACTTTTTGCCGGCGTCGAAAAAAAATCCGTCGCGTGGATGAGCCACACTGACAGAATTTTTTCCGCGCCCGAAAATTTTGCCGTGACCGCCTCAACTCGTGACTGTCCGATTGCCGCAATGGAGAATGCCGACAAAAATTTCTACGCCGTGCAATTTCACCCCGAAGTAGTTCACACGGCCGAGGGCGCGAAAATTTTTTCAAACTTCGTCGACATTTGCGGTTGCGCTCGCGATTGGAAGATGAGTTCGTTTGTCGCCGACACCGTTGCAAATCTCAAGCGCAAGCTCGGCAACGGAAAAGTCCTCTGCGCTTTATCGGGTGGCGTCGATTCGAGTGTTGCGGCCGTCCTGCTCAGTAAAGCCGTCGGAAAAAATTTGACGTGCGTTTTCGTCAATCACGGACTCCTCCGCAAGAACGAGGCCGCTGAGGTCGGCGAAGTCTTCAGCAAATTTGATTTGAATTTTATTGCGGTTGACGCCTCCGAACGTTTCCTCAAAAAATTGCGCGGCGTGGTCGAGCCCGAACGCAAGCGCAAAATCATCGGCGAGGAATTTATCCGCGTGTTCGAGGAAGTCTCAAAAAAAATCGGCGCGGTCGATTATCTTGTCCAGGGCACGATTTATCCCGACGTAATCGAGAGCGGTCTCGGCAAGTCCGCCGTCATCAAGTCGCACCACAACGTTGGCGGCTTGCCGGATTTTGTCGACTTCAAGGAAATTGTCGAGCCGTTGCGTCTGCTGTTCAAGGACGAAGTTCGTCAAGTGGGTCGCGAACTAGGCTTGCCTGAACACCTCGTCAATCGGCAACCGTTCCCCGGTCCGGGGCTGGGCATTCGCATCATCGGCGAAGTCACTGCGGAAAAAGTTAAAATCGTTCAAGACGCCGATGCAATTTATCGCGAGGAGATTGCCCGCGCCGGTGTCGATAAAAATTTGGCGCAATACTTCGCCGCGCTGACAAATATGCGTTCGGTCGGCGTGATGGGTGACGGGCGCACTTACGACTTTGCGATTGCGTTGCGTGCCGTGTTGACGAGCGACTTTATGACGGCCGAGGCCGCGCAAATTCCGTGGGACGTTCTCAATGTTGTCGCCAATCGCATTGTCAACGAGGTCAAGGGCGTCAATCGCGTGCTCTATGACTGCACGAGCAAGCCGCCCGCCACGATTGAATTCGAGTGAGGAAAATTTTTCATGAACATTCCGAGGATCGGACACATAGATTTTTTGAACGTTCTGCCGCTGAATTACGGCTATCGTCACGCCGCGCAAGACTTGAAAATTTTTTACGGCGTGCCGACTTTTTTAAATGGTGAGCTGGAAGCGGGACGAATCGACCTCAGCAATATTTCGTCGATTGAATATGCACGCCAGAGCGGCAAACTTCTAATCCTGCCGAAAATTTGCGTTCGTGCCGACGACGCCGTTACCAGTATCGTTTTGATCTCGCGCAAGCCGATTGACGAACTCCGCGCCGATAAAATCATTCTTACATCAAAATCGGCGACCGCGCAACGACTGCTGAAAATTATCCTGCACGAAGCTTACGACGCCGCGCCGCAATATGAGACGCGCTCCGTTGCCGTCAAAAATCCCGTGGACGACGACGCGACGGCCGCGCTCTTCATCGGCGACGACGCGTTGCAAATTTATCTGCACCGCCCGAAAAATTTTTTCGTGTACGATTTGGGACGCGAGTGGCGCAAACTCACCGGCCGACAGATGATTTACGCGCTGTGGGCTGTCAGAAAAAAATTCGCCGAAGAAAATCCTGCACTCCTTCGCACAACGTACGAAAAAATTTTGCGTGCCTTCGCTTACGGCCGCGAGCACAAGTCCGACGCGATTAACTCCGTGCTATCGAGCAAGCCGTTCACCTTCGACGAGCTGGACGAATATCTCGGCGGCGCGATTAAATGGGATTTGACGGACGACGGCCTTGACGCGCTGAAATTGTATTATAAAAAAGCTCACGCGTTGAAGTTGATTGACGCGGAGCCGGAATTGGAATTTGCCGCTGTGTGAACTACTCGCCGCCTATAGAGGCGGGTGAATTCTTGTGCTATTTGGTTAAATTGCAATGACCGAGCCGGTCGAAATTCTGTCGGTAAAATTGTTCATAAACTCTTCGCCCGAACAATGACACGGCAGAATTTTTTTTACGCCCAAAATTTTCAGCTCATCGAGCGTGCGGAAAATTCTTTCGCGAGTTGCGCCCGTCAAGTGAAGCCCGCCAATCACGCTGACAACCGGCAAAGAAAATCTTTCGCGCACGTCGGCAACGATATTCAAAATGCCCGAATGAGCGCACGCCGTCACCACCGCAAGCCCGTCACCTTCGCGCAAAACCAAAACAATTTCGTCGCTGAAGTCGTCGGGAATTTTTTCGGAGCCGCGCAAAAATTTTTTCGGTATCGTCTCGAATTTGTAACGCCGCTTAAAATTTCCGACAAGCCAAGTGTCCTCGTCAATCTCCGTCACGTCGCGGCAGATGATTTGCTCAATGTGATGAGCCGCCAAAAAATTTTCATCGAAACCGCAACCGCGATAAAGGCAATTAGTAATTTTTTCGTCAGTGCATGAAAATTTTTCTTGCCAAAAATTCACACCCGTGAAGATTTTTTCAATCGGCGCGAAGTCAATCAGCGTCGGAAAGCCGCCCGCGTGGTCGTAATGCGAATGACTGAGCGCGACAAATTTCACGGCCGACAAGTCGACGCCCAAAGCTCGTGCGTTTGTCCAAGCCGCGCCCGTGTGTCCGCAGTCGAACAAAAATTTTTTCTGCGCCGTTTCCACGAAAAAGCTAAGCCCGTGTTCCGCCACAAGTGTCGAGCCTTCCGGCCGCGTGTTTTCTATAAGCACTGTCAATGTCATGTCGTTCACCTCGCCGAGAGTGTAACAAACCTTTAAAAATTTTTAATGAAATTTTCTTGAATAATTTCGGCGCGTCGGTTACAATACTCGCGACAACAATCAAACGAGGTGAACCGCTTATGCGTAAAATTTTTTTTCTGACGGCGTTGCTGATGATGATTCTAACGACAACGACCTTTGCCGCAGAGGAACCTGCCCCCGAAGAGGACGGTCCGTACATCTACACCAGCGAGGACTTCAAATTCTCGATTGCCTGCCCGATTAAACCTGTGGCAGTCGTGCAAAATCCGTGGCAGGAGCCTGAAAAGCGCGGCGAGATGCTCGTCTTCGCCAACGAGGGCTTCGATATTCTCTACGCCTATGTAATTCAAGTGTTCCCGACTTCAACAAGGGTAGCACGGCCGCAATCGGCGATTACCTTATCGCTCTAAAAAAGAATGGCGGTTTTGCTGAAGCCAGACCTGTCAACATCACCAAAAACAACAAGGGCGTCTATGCCATAACCGCCGAAACTATCGAAGTTCTTAACGAGGAAACCGGCGAAGTCGACGGCGAATTCGTTGCCGACCGTCAATTTATCTACACATTCTTCCGCACGCCCGAAGGTCGTTGCATAAGCATTCAACTCAACAGCGTCAACCTTGCCAAAGAGTATATCGACACATACCGCTACAGCGTCGCCAGTTTCAAAGACAACAGCGCGTCCGACAAAAAATCCAAAAAGGACAAGAAAGATAAAAAAGATAAAAAAGATAAAAAAGATAAGAAGACTAAAAAAGACAAGAAGGACAAGAAATAATTCGGTTGACAAAGTTTTTGCCGTGTGCTATAAATGACAACGGTTTTACGAAGGGGTATCGCCAAGTTGGTAAGGCACCAGACTCTGAATCTGGCATGCGTTGGTTCGAGTCCAGCTACCCCTGCCAATTAGAAATTTCAAGCCTGCGTCCTGATGGCGCGGGCTTTATTCAATTAGGAATGTGGAAGTAGGAATTATTTAGCGACGACAACACCACAACTCAAAAAATTTCTAATTCCTAATTCCACATTCGAAGGAAGCGCAACGGGTTATCTGCTGTTCGCTGAGGAGGTCGTTATTATGGAAGAGGCCGTGTTGTCGCCGATGTTTTTGAGCGTGCTTAATTTCCTCGCATTGGGGCTTAGCGTGCTGTTGCTGTTCGCGGTGGCCTATCTTTGGTCAAGCAACAACCGCAAGTCCGACGAACTCGAACGCATTCAATCGGAGCTGTCGCGTGTGAAAAAAACTCTCGCCACACTCGACAAAAAATTTAGTCAGATGCGTCAACCGACGGTCGTGGACGACGTGCCGCAAATCGAACCGTTCGGCATTGACTTGAACGAGCCGCGCAACGAAAAAATTACGCCGCTCGCTCCGCAAGTCCCGTGGCTAAATTTTATCGAAGAGTATAATCAGCTTGCCGCCGATCCGAGCGTTCGCGGCTACTTAAAAAAATGCGAACGGTTCATTCGCGAAAAAAAAATCAAAATTCTCACCTACAGCAACGCGATGACTTTCCGACCAGCAATCGACGCCAAGGACAGTCTCTATTGGGCGTTTAAATGCTCCGGCGAAGAATATGCCGTTGTCCCCAACCCGATGAATCCTTACGACGAAGACTTGCACGAGAACAGCGGCATTAAAGATGTTTTCGCGCTTAATTACGAAGGCGGTGTCTACAATAAGTATTCGACCAAGTTGCCCGCGATTTTGATTCAAGACCCGCTCAAGGGCTGGATTGTCAAAAATCCCGGCGTTGTGAATTTGGAGCGTTGACGACATGAAAAATTTCCTTGTACTGATAATCGCGGCAATCATCTGCGCGGGCTGTGGCGAAGTTCGCGAACTCAAAGCCGAAGTATTGCCGCCGCCCGACCCGATTGAAGAGCAGTTGAACTCCATGACGCTTGCCGAAAAAGTCGGGCAAATGATTATGATTGGTTTTTACGGCACCGAGCTTAACGACGATATCAGATACTCGCTTGACAATTTTCACTTCGGCGGCGTGATTCTCTTCGATAGGAACATGGAGAACCTCGCGCAAACTAAACGGCTCGTCGACGACATTCAAGCCGTTGCCAATCAAAAATTTCCGTTGTTCGTCGCGCTTGACGAGGAGGGCGGTCGCGTCGCTCGCGGCAGAAATTTTTTGCCGCCCGCGCCCGCGCAAGCAGACATCGGTTTTGACGGCGATATTTCCGCCGCGACATATTGGGCAAAATACAACGCCGAGCTTTTGCGCAGTGTCGGCGTCAACATAAATTTTGCGCCCGTGGCTGACGTCGGTAGCAACGACACGCGCTCTTTCAGCGACAATCCGCAACTCGTCGCCGAATTCGTCAACGCCGCCGCTCAAGGTTATGAGTCGGAAAATTTTCTGTACACGCTGAAACATTTTCCCGGCATCGGCAAAGGCACGCTTGATTCTCACGTGGAAGTTTCAACCATTGACGCGGACAAGACAACTCTCTACGCCGAAGAGCTGTTGCCGTTCAAAAAAATTATCGACGCGCACGACAATTCGCGCTTTATGATTATGGTCGGACATTTGAAGTACGACGCACTTGACCCCGTGAACTCCGCGAGCCTGTCACCCGCCGTGATGACCGAACTTTTGCGCAACGAGATGAACTTTGGCGGCGTGGTGATTACCGACGACCTTGAAATGGGCGCAATAAAAAAACACGTCGACTTGTCGACGCTTGGTGTGCAAACAATTTCGGCAGGCGGAGACATCGCGCTTGTCTGTCACGATTACGAGAGCCAGCAAATTATTTACAACAGCATTCTCGACGCCGTAAAACGCGGCGAAATTTCCGAGGAACGCATCAACGAATCAGTCCGCAGGATTCTTAAACTCAAACAACACCTGCAATAACTCTTTGCGCTTCGCCTGCTATGTAGTGTTGTCGCCGTCAACAACACACTCCGAATCATGATTCCTAATTAAACATAAGTCTGCCAAGTCGGTAGCCGAAAAATTTTGCCGCGTCCCTGAAGATTGCGCCGAAGCAGTCGACAGGATTTTTTTTTGCAAGCGCGGCAAGTTTCATCAAGACGAATTTTTTTCCGGCACCTTCAGCCGAACCGAAAGTCTCGCGAATCCAAGGTTCCTGCGCGTGAAATTTGCCAATCTCGACATAACGGCGGAATTCCTGCGCGGCAGTGTAGTTGTGCGAGTGAAAAACCTGCGCCTCCGCCGCATAAAAAATTTTCCAGCCGGCAAGCAACATTTTCGCCGCAACGTACATATCCTCGCAAAGCGGCACGTGCGACGGAAAACCGCCGACGTCTTTTAGCGCGCCGGCTCTGTAAGCCGCGAACGAATTCGACGCAAACGCCGTCTTTAGTCCGAAAATTTTTCTGTCGTCGAAGGAGCGCAACTGACTGTCTTCGGGGTAGTTGAACGCCCGCAAAAATTTCGCTTCGTTGGTCGCGTTCGCGTGGGGGAGTTGCCTTCCGTAGCTCAAGCCGACAGTCGAATCTTCGCCAAAAATTTTCACGAGCTTTGCAAGCGAGTCGTCTTCGCGCAACAAAACGTCCTGCGTCAAAAAAATTATCACGTCGAGCGGCTCGCGCTCAAGTAAAATTTCCAGTGCAAGCTGTCTGGTTGCGCCGTGATTGAAATTTTTGCGCGGGATTGTCAAAACTTCCAAGCCGGATTTTTTTGCAAGGCTTGCCGTATCGTCCGACGACTCCGAGTCGACGATTAATTTTTTCGTCGGCAAAGATTGCGCGGCAATTTGTTCAAGCAACGTACGGAATTGTGCGCCGGCGTTAAGCGTTGGGATAATCAGTCCGCAATTAATCATGAATCAATTCCTGCAATGTCTTGTAAAGCTGTTCGGGGTCGGCGGGCTATGTAAGGTGAGCGTTCATGCCGGCCTTGAGCGAGCGTTGAACGTCCTCGTCGAAGGCATTGGCAGTCATTGCGATAATCGGCACAGTCTTCGCGTCGGGGTGATCGAGTGCACGAATCGCGGCGGTTGCTTTCAAACCGTCCATGACCGGCATGCGAATATCCATGAGTATAGCGTCGTAAAATCCTGCGGGCGAGGCGGCAAACTTTTCGACAGCAATTTTCCCGTTCTCGGCGTGGTCGGAAATCATGCCGCGCATCTCCAGAATCATCATCATAATTTCGGCGTTGACGGGCATATCTTCCGCGACAAGAATTTTTCTGCCGGTGAGGTCGACGACTTTTTTATCGGGGAGTATCTGCCGCTTGCGACTGAAAGCTTGACGGAATTCGTAAAGCGCGTTGGTCGAGGCGAGCGGTTTGGCCATGAACGCATCGACGCCGGCCTTTAAAGCCTCCTCTTCGACTTCGTACCAATCATAAGCCGTGAGGACGATAACCGCCGTGTCCGAGCCGAGAATTTCACGAATCTCGCGGGTGACGGCAATTCCGTCTTTGTCGGGCATAAGCCAATCGATGATTATTAAGTTGTAATCCTCGCGGCGGGCGTGGCGCAGTTTGACAAGTTCAATGGCCTCCGCGCCGCTTTCGCAGGTGTCCGACGAAATGCCGACTTCTTCGAGAACGGATTGAGCGTGCTCGCGGGCAAGCGGTTCGTCGTCGACAATCAGCACCGAAAAATCTTGCGGGCGCATCTCGTGAACGTCGTCGCCTTCGCCGCGCGCCGAATCTTTCAGCGGAATGTTGATGACAAAAGTTGTGCCGACGCCCTTGGTCGAATCGACTTCAATCGTGCCGTTCATCATCTGCACGATATTTTTCGTGATGGCCAGTCCGAGGCCGGAGCCGCCGTATTTTGAAGTGGTCGTGTCGTCTTCCTGGCTGAACGGTTCAAAAATGCGCGGCAGATAGTCTTTGTTCATGCCGATACCCGTGTCGCGGATTGTGAAGCGGAAATTCGATTGTCCGTCAAATTGCGCGGTGCACTCGATAATCAGCGTGACGGAGCCGCCAACGTCCGTGAACTTGACCGCGTTGCCGAGAATATTTATAAGCACCTGCTCAAGCTTCGTGTCGTCGCCGATATAATATTTGCCGATGTCGCCGCGCAGTTCGCAGTTGTACGTTAAGCCTTTGTCTTTGCATTGCCCGTCGACAATCGTGTTAATCTGGTAGACGAACGACGTAAAAGAAAATTCTTCGTTGCGGAAACTCATGCGGCCGCTCTCAATTCGGCTCATGTCGAGTATGTCGTTTATGATTGACAGCAAGTAACGTGCGCTCGATCCGATTTTTTCCAGGTGGCCGCGAAGTGTCGGTGTCAAATCTTTGTCGTGCAGAGCAATGTTGTCGAGGCCGATGATTGCGTTCATGGGCGTGCGAATTTCGTGGCTCATGCGCGACAGGAACGCAGTCTTTGCGACGTTGGCTTGCTTGGCAACCGTCAACGCTTCTTTAAGGCGTGCGTTCTGCTCAAGCTGTTTGCGTTGAAGGTCGGTCGTGTCGCTCTTCAACACGATGAAAAAATCTGCGCGGGGATCGATTGCGTAGAAGTCCAGCCGCTTATAAAAAATTTCGCCGCCGATGTTGCACGCAATGTTGACGACGTAAGGCTCGGCAGTCTTGAGCTTGTCGCGGATTGTCGAGAGGCTCAGCGCGTCGCCGAGATTTTTTTTCAGCGCGTCGTCGCCGTCAAGCACGGGGATAACTTGATTCTTTAAGTAGTCGTCGTAAACGCCTTCGCGGGTCGTCGGGAAGATTGAACCTTTGCTGATAATCGTGGCGTCGCCGACTACTACGCTGTATCTGTCGTTGGCAAGGTAAGCAACCATATCGAATTGCCGCGCCAAAATTTTGTCAAGCAGTGCGCCTTCGACTTTCTCTTTGCCGGCTTCCTGTTCCGCGACAAAA
>CAMZDU010000002.1 GCA_947305445.1 uncultured Selenomonadales bacterium | reverse complement strand
CAAGCTCCGACTGCGCCGAAAAATTTTTGAACAGTTGGCAATAAGCCCGATTTTTTTGCGCGTCGATTAGCGGCAAGACTTTTGCGGACGGAAAATTGCGTGCCAGTGCGTCAAGTGTCGGCACGCCGATAATTTTTGTTCGCCACGCGTAAGCCAGAGCCTTGGCCGTGGCCAATCCGATTCGCAGTCCCGTAAACGAACCCGGCCCGATTGAAACTGCCACCGCGTCGAGTTTTTGGAACGCGCCGGAAACTTTGATGACCTCTTCGACCTGCGGCATGAGTGTCTCCGAAAAACTTTGCGGGGATTCGCGCACGGTCTCCGCCAAAATTTTTCCGTCAAGAATTACTGCGACACTTGCCGCCCGCGTCGCAGTTTCAATTCCCAAAATGTACAAGTTCGCGCCTCCGTCAGTCGTCCTTTGCCACGAAGTCTTCAAGCTCGGCGATAAAATCCGCATGCTCTTCGCCGACGCAGGAAAAAGTTATCCGCCGCATGTTTTTGGAATCCTTGATACGCTCGATTTTGATGACGACGTAATCTTCGGGCAAAGCCTGCGGAAATTTTTCAGCCCACTCGATAAAAACAATCCCGTCGGGAAAATCGATGTACTCGTAGAAGCCGATGTCTTCGAGTTCGGCCTCGTTGTGCAGGCGATACAGGTCGAAGTGTACAATCGGGCAAAAACCCTCGTAAACGCTCATCAGGTTGAACGTCGGGCTGGTGACTTCGCCCTGCACGCCGAGAGTCCGCGCCATACTCTGTACGAAAAGAGTTTTGCCCGCGCCCAAGCCGCCTTCCAGACAAATGACCGTACCTTCGCGCACGCGTTGCGCAACTTTAGCCGCCAATTTTACCGTCCCGTATGGGGACTGCGTTATGTGGGTAAACAAAATCTTCGTCACTCCTCGAAAAAAATTTTCCGAACAAACTTGTTGTGCGGAGACAAAATAATTAGGAATTGTTTTGCGCACTCACAACAGGTGAATAAAATTTTATTGGAGATGTCGAAAAATTTACGGCGTCGCTACTGTGAACCGGCTTTTGCACGTGTGCAAGCGGAGCAACTTTGGCAACCAAAATTTTTGTCGCGTGCCGCTCTGTCGACAACTCCGAATTTTCTCCTTCGCAGGAAGGGGCGACCGTTTCAAATTGATAAGCGAAGTTTATCAGACGGCAAAAATTTTTTCAACATGGGAACGGTTTTTGTTGCGCTCGTGTGGTAAAATGTGCGCGCTAAAAATTTTTTGGAGATGACAGCTTTGAACGTTGCAAAAATTTTTTTCCGCAAGGTGTATCGGCAAATTTGTCTGCTGACCGGTCAAAACGTCGTTGACGCCGTGAACCTGCGCGACGTGTTTGACTTCCCGCCCGACGAAAAAATTGACGGCTTTTTGACTTACGCGCACATTGACGGCGAGACTTTTGTTTTTGAAATTTTGGCGGGTGCTCAGTGCGACGGCGACCGCGTAAAAATTTTTCCCGCTAGCTACAAAAAATCCGTCAAGCTCAAGCGCGGGCAAATGGAGGAGGCCGAACTGAAAATTTTGACTGCGGAGTATTCGACGGCTTTCCGCGACAGAATTCAGATGATTAACGACCAAACGTCCGCCGACGCCGCTCGTGAGCAGACGCGACTGATTAAGACGCTCGACGCCTTCCGCCACCCAAATTATCCCGATGACGTGGTTGTCTACTTCCTCGATGCGCAACACACTCCGGAGCTGTTATGGGTGCGTTGCGTCTCCGTTGACGAAAATATTTTGACGGGCGAACTTTTAAACGAGCCGCGACAGGATTTTAGTTGCCATGCGGGCGACGAAATAAAATTCGGCGTCGCGCAAATTAATCAGCAAAATATTTTGCTCAACCTGCCGACGGGAGGACAGTCTCTTGCATAAACAACACGCGATAATCGTCGGCGCGGGGCTTATGGGGCTGACGGCGGCGTACATTTTGTTGAAACGCACCGACATTCGACCGATTGTCTTGGAGCGGGAAAATTTTGTTGGCGGAAGCTCGCGCACGACAAATTTTTGCGGCAACCTGTTGGAAGTCGACGAACGAAAAATATTTTTGACGGACGAGAAAAATTTGTCACTGTGGCGCGAATTGTTGCCCGACGATTTATCGGAACTTCAAGGCGCGTCGGCTGTCCTCTGTCGCGGGAAAATTTTTCCGTTGCCGTTGACGCCGAACCGTGCGACGCTGATGAGTTTCGGGTTGCTTGAGGCCGTGTCAATCGGCGCAAGTCTCCTGCGCACAAAATTTTTTCGGCGCGAAGAACGGACGCTCGAAGACGTGCTGATTAATCGTTTCGGAAAAAAATTCTACGAAATTTTTTTCGGCGACTGCACGACGAAAATTTTCGGACGCTCGCCCGCACAACTTAACGCGAAACTCGGCAATCAACTGTTCGACAAATTCACGTTGCCGGAAAAATTTTTCTGTCCTAAATGCGGCGGCGGTCGTCTGTGCGAAAAACTTGCCGACGAAATCAAACGGCTCGGCGGCGAAGTCCTCAACGGGGTTGAAGTCAAAAATTTTCGTGCAGACGCGAATAAAATCATTAAATCCGTGACGGCGGCAACGGCGGCGGGCACGCTGACTTTTCCGGCCGACCTCTTCTTGTCGAGTATGCCGCTTGACGAATTGGCCGACATGTTCGACGAAAAAATTTTGCCAGCCGAACCGCGTGAACTGCTCAAAAATTTGCCGTACCGCGCCCGCATAACCGTCGGGCTTCTCGCCGAAAAAATTTTGCCGGAGACGCAAGCGCAAGTCATTTACATTCGGGAGCCGTCAGTTAAACTTGCCCGCGTAAAAATTTTCAACAACCTGTCGCCGCAACTCGTCTCCGCAGAGAAAAATTTAACGTGGCTCGGCCTGGATTACTTCTGCAGTGCCGACGACGAATTGCTAAATTTGACGGACGATGATTTTGTGAAGTTTGCGGCCGATGAACTTGCTACGGTCGGGCTTATTGCGGCGGCGGACGTACGCGGCGGCGTGTGCGTAAAAATTCCGAAGTACTCGTTCGACTTTCGTGCCGACAAAAATTTTTCTGAACTTCGCGGAGTATTCGACGCGACAAAAAATTTTCGCTGTCTGCAGTTGGGTGTTGATAATGAATAAAATTTTTCCGCTTGTACAAATAATTTTCATAACGGCGAGCGTGGCTTATTGGCAGACGACGTTTCCATTTATTGAGGAGGCGGACACGCGCTTTGCAATGAATTTGGGACGATATATTCTGGAGCACGGCTTCCCGCACGTCGATCCGTTTACAATCCACGAAAATCTTCAACTCGTCGCCCAGCAGTGGTTAAGCGGAATTTTTTTTTGGGAGGCGTACAAAAATTTCGGCGTCAACGGATTGGCGGTGCTCGATTATTTTTGCGGCGCGGCGGCGGTCGTGATTTATTGGCGGCTGTGCTTGACGGTCAGCGGCGGGAATAAAATTTTGTCGGCGGTAATGGCCTTCTTCGTCGGTATGGCAATCTCGTCAATGATCGTTCCGCGCCCGCAAATTTTTTCGACGCCGCTACTTGTCGGCGAAGTTTTCTTTTTAGAAAAATTCACGCGCACGGGCAAGACAAAATTTTTGTTGCCGTTACCGTTCGTGTCGCTCGCGATGATAAATTTTCACGCGGCACTCTGGATGATGTCGCTTGCAATATGCCTGCCGTTCCTGTTCGTGCGCAATGTTCGTCACGCGAAATTTTTGCTCGCGGCAATGGCGGCCATTGTCGTTTGCGGGCTGATTAATCCTTACGGCGTCGACGCAATGACTTACGTTTTGCGCTCCTACGGCGTCGAGCTGATAAATTCACGCGTGGCGGAGATGTTCACGCCGTCGGCACATGACTTCCGCGGCAAAGTTTTCTACCTCACGGAAGCGGCAATAATTTTTTCGTCGGCAAAAGTCAAAACTCCGTGGCGATACGTCTTCTTGAGCGGCGGAATAATTTTTTTGTCGATAATGCATTCTCGAAACTTTTTGCTGTTTCATTTGCTGGCAACGTTGCCGATTGTTTATGCGTGCAGAAATTTCGTGCTCGAAAAAATTTTTTCCGCCCCGGACGGCGGACGCCCTGAAAATAACGCGATGATGATTCTCATGTTAATGACGGTGCTGTTTGTCAACACGGCGTCGATAACGCTCCTCATGCAGGACGGACTAGACAAACTCTCCGCGCCGATTGAAATTATCTTTTTTGCGGCGATGGCATTCGTGCTGTACAATTTGCTGATATTGCGTGTTGACGGGCGAATTTTGCACCCGAAGCTCCTTCCGCGAAAAATTTTGTCACTGACGATCACGGCCGTGATTGTCTGCGGAATTTACTCGACGACGCTCGACACGACAAAAAAAAATCCGCCGCAAATTTACACGCCCGCAATAGAATTTTTATTGCGTAGCGAGCGGCCGGAAAATATTTTGCTCTATGTCGATCAAAGCGTCGGCGGATTGGCCGGCGAATTCGGAATTCGTTACTACATCGACTCACGCTCGGAAGTTTTTCTCGACGTCAACAACGGTCGTAAAAATATTTTTGAGGAGTATATCGACTTCAAGAACGGAAAAATTTTCTACAAAGATTTTTTCGGCCGCTACGACTTCACGCACATAATCATCACGAGCAATGATCCGTTTATCTTCAATCAACTTTCCCGTGACAGAGATTTTCGCGTGATTTACGAGAGCGAACACCTCGACGGTTATGATGTCGTTCGCTGTAAAATTTTCGTCAACGGTAATCGTCAATGATTTTACAAAATCGTCATGCTGACTGACAAAAATTATTTTGTCGCATGAATGGCGAACAGCGGCACCGAATCGTAAACGCAACGATTGTCTTTGTGCACGGTGTCAGAAATGTCTTCGTCCAGGCGCACGGAAAAATTTAGTCCTTCCAAAAATCCCGCGTCCCACATCGGGCGGCGACGAGTACTTATCGTCAGAGAATTTTTAATCGCGTCGCACTCAACGAGCATGGCGTCCGTGACTTCAACTTCGTTGCAAACGTCGTCGGAAAAATTTTTTTCGCCGTAGTCGGAATCGAAATTCATCAGCACGCCGCCGGGCTTGAGCACGCGTCGCCACTCGCGGTAAGCGGCCTTCACGTCGGGCAAAGTCCACGTCAAATTTCTGGTTACAACCGCGTCAAAAGTTTCGTCGTCGAAGTCGAGAGCTTGCGCATTCATCTTGCGGAAGTCGGCGGAGAGTTTCAGCTCGCGCAAATTTTTATCGGCCTCGCCAAGCATTTTGGTCGACATGTCCACGCCTATAACTTTGTGTCCGAGCTTCGACAAAATCGCCGCGAAAAATCCTGCGCCCGTGCCCACATCCAAAATTGTCAGCTTGCCGGCTGGCAAATTTTTTTTGAAGATTTTTCGCCAGGCGGCACCGTCAACGCCGTCAAGTTCAAGTCGCCGCGTCCGGCTGAAGTGTTCGCTGCGTTCGTCCCAATAATTTTCGATGCGCCGATTTAACTGCTCCATGCGATTACCTCCCTGAAATTTGATTCGTCCAAAGTTTTTAGCCGCGAATTTTCCAAGACGAGCACGCGGTCGGCCAGCTTCGGCAAAAGTGCCAAGTCGTGCGTGATGAAAAGGCAGGCAATATTTTTTTTCGTGCAGAGTTTTTTTATCAGCGCGACGACTTGAGCTTGAATCGTCACGTCGAGCGCGCTTGTTGCCTCGTCGCAGATTAAAAGTTTTGGCGCGACGGAAATTGCCCGCGCAACAGCCGCCCGCTGACATTCACCGCCGCTGACTTCACGCGGATAACGTTCGGCGTAATTCGTTGGCAACCCGACTTCCGTCAAAAGATTCGCCACAAGTTCGCGGTCGTTGTTGCCGAGAAAATTTTTTATCGGTTCGGCAATGCTCGCGCCCAAAGTGCGTCGCGGGTCGAAAGATTCTTCCGGATTTTGAAAAAATCATCTGCATTTCGCGATAAAATTCGTTTCCAACCGCATGAGTGATGTCTTCGCCGCAGAGAAAAATTTTTCCGTCGTCGCAGGGAATCAGCCGCGCAATAATTTTCGCCAGCGTGGATTTGCCGCCGCCGCTCAAGCCGACAATGCACAGACATTCGCCCGCGCCTACGGAAAAATTTATGTCGTCGAGGACAAGCCGTTTGCCGAAAAATTTTTTGACGTGTTGAACTTCCAAAATCATAAGTTCGCCGCTCCAATCAACTCGCGTGTATAAGGTTGTCGCGGTTCGTTGAAGATTTGCTCCCGCGTGCCCAATTCGACCGGCTCGCCGCGCCGCAAGATTAAAATTTTGTCCGCCATGCGTTTGGCAATCTTCAAGTCGTGTGTGACCAGGACGATTGAAATTTTTTCGCGCTCGCGAAGTTTCAACAGCTCCTTGACGACGCCGACTTGCGTGACCACGTCGAGTGCGCTCGTCGGCTCGTCGGCAAGCAAAAGTTTCGGTTCGAGGATTGTCGCCGCCAAAATGCCCGCACGTTGCGCCATGCCGCCCGAAAGTCTAAACGGGTACTCGTCAAGCGTCGCGGGGTCTAAATTTATTTTTTGCATGAGTTCGACCGCCCGCTCGCGGAAAAATTTTTTGTCTTGGTCGCGGTGAGCGCGGACGCTCTCAAAAATTTGGTCGCCGATTGTGCGTATCGGACAGAAACTTGCGCCGGCATTCTGAAAAATAATTCCGATTGCCTCGCCGGAAATTTTGCGCCGTTCGTCGTCTGAAAGGTGCGTGATGTCGCGTCCGTCGAAAAAAATTTTTCCGCCGACAATCGCGCCGCCCTTGCCGAGCAATCCGTCAATCGCCTTGAGGACAGTCGACTTGCCGGAGCCGCTTTCGCCCGCGATAATCAAAATTTCTCCGCGCTTTACGGAAAAATTCACGCCGCGCAAAATTTTTTCTCCGCCGTAAGCGACAACTAAATCTTCCACGCGCAAAAGTTCATCGCTCATTTTTTGTCGAGTTCCGGACGAATCTCGTAGTAATCCGACGGGTGTGCGCTGAAGCCTTCGACATTCGGTTTCATGACGAACGACATGCGCAGGTGCGAAGCGTAAATCAACGCGCAATCGTCGAGAACTTGCTGAGACATTTTAATTGCGAGTTCCGAACGATTTTCCGCGCCGAAAGTGTTGTGCAATTCGTTTTCGAGCGCGACAATCTCCGCGCTGTCGTAGAAGCCCGCGTTGTCGACCGCGCCGGGGACGATATGGCTTGTGAAATAATATTCGCCGTCGCCGGTTGGGGCCGTCACGATTGCCTTAGAAAAAATATCGTAGTCGCCGCTCTTGAGGAAGCTTTTATAATTGTCGGTGGCGTTGACGTTGAGTTTTATGCCGATTAATTTCAAGTTGGCTTGCGCGGCCTCGGCCAAAAGCGGAAGTTCCTGGCGTGAAGTGTAAGTCAACCAGCGCAGCTCCAAATTTTTTCCGTCCTTGTCGACGTAACCGTCGCCGTCGCTATCAGACCAACCCGCGTCCGCCAAAATTTTTTTCGCGCCGTCAAGGTCGTAAGGCACCGCGCTAACTTTATCGTCGCCGAACGTCAAGTTCGCGGGGAAAGGACCGACTGCGGGCGTGCCGTTGCCGTTTAGCAGAACTTTGCAGAAATTTTCTTTGTCAATCGCCATGGAAATTGCGCGGCGAACGTTTATATCTTGCAGTTCGGGCGTCGTGAAGTTGAACGCGGCTTGATAGACGCGGGAAGTGTCCGCTTGCGAAATTTTGTAGCCGTCGCCGAAAAGTTTCAGACTCGAATACGGCAAGCCCTGCACCGCGTCAAGTTCGCCGTTCTGCATGGCCATTGTGAGTGTGTCGCCGTCGGTTATGCTCTTGACAACAATTTTGTCGAGCTTCGGCTTGACGGCTCCCCAATAATTTTCGTTGGCGACAAGGTCAATTTGCGTGTCGGTGACTTTTACGGCCTTGTAAGGTCCGGTGCCGACAGCAATGTTGTCCGTAATACCCGCGTCAACGTCGACAATGCAACCGTAAGGGTCGCTCAGGTAGTTGAGGAGCGCGGGCACCTTCTCGGCGGATTTAATCGTGACGAAGTAATCTTGAGGTCGCGGGGAGCGCGGTCGTGATTGGTGATGAGCGCGTCCAAACATTTTTTGACAGCCGCGCCGTCGACTTTCTTGCCGTTTGAAAAAGTTGCGGCGTCGTTAATTTTTATGCGGACGGTAAAATCGTCAACCTGTTCAAAACTTTCTGCAAGCCACGGCTCAAGCTCCATGTGCTCGTTAAATTTAAAAAGCGTTTCGCCGATACCGTAGCGCAACGTCGACCAGCCGCTGTAGCTGTCGTGCGGATTGGTGCCGGTATTTTCCATTGCCACGCCGTAAGCTATCGTGCCGTAGGTAAAAGTTTTTTCGTCGGGCGCGGAAGTTTTCTCGCCGCCGCAACCCGTCATTAACATTGCCGCCGCGCAGATTGTCGCCAAAAATTTTTTCATTGATCATCGCCTCCTTGAAAAGAAATTTTATATCGGCTTGCAAAAAAAAATAAGCCCCTCGCGGGGATTCGTACTCGGAAAAAAATTTTTGATACAAGAGAGAGCGCGCGGATATGGTCGGTGTATCTCCGCTGAGCTACGGATAGCGCAACTTACACTCACAACGGATTATTTCGTTAAGTCAGTCAGAATTTTTTTTGCCGCGTCAAACATTTGCGGAATGCCTTCGGGATTTTTGCCGCCGGCTTGAGCCATGTCGGGACGACCGCCGCCGCCGCCGCCAACGAGCTTGGAAATCTCCTTGACGATTTTGCCCGCGTGCACGCCGGCCGCCACAGCTTTTTTGTCGGCTTTGACGACCAGCGAAACTTTTCCGTCGTTAACGGCCGCCAGCACTACAACGCCGCCGTCGAGCTTGTCGCTGATGAAATCGGTCATGCCGCGCAACTCGTCGGGAGTTTTCGTCTGCACGACGCCTTTAAGATATTTCAGCCCGCCGACTTCTTCGCCGCCGACCAAAAGTTTTTGAGCCTCGGCACGTTCTTTGAGTTTTTGAACTTCTTCGAGCTGTTTGCGCATGGTTTTATCGTCCGCCAAAATTTTTTCGACTTGCGCGGGCAAATCTTCGGGACGAACTTTTAACAGCGCGGCGGTTTGATTCAACAGCTCGGCTTGATGAGTGGCGTCCTTAATCGCCGCACGACCTGTGACAGCCTCGATACGACGCACGCCCGCCGCAATGCCGCCTTCGCTGACGATTTTGAAGCGACCGATTTGTCCGACGTTCTTGACGTGGGAGCCGCCGCAAAGTTCGCAGCTGAAGTCTTCGACGCTGACGACGCGCACAATGTCGCCGTACTTTTCGCCGAACAGAGCCATCGCACCGAGCTTTTTGGCCTCGTCAATCGGCATTTGTCGAATCGTGACGTCAGCCGACTTCAAAATTTCTTCGTTGACGAGTTCTTCGACGTCGGCGAGCTGTTGAGCGGTGACAGGTTCAAAGTTCGAGAAGTCGAAGCGCAATCTCTCCGGCGTGACGAGCGAGCCGGCCTGATTGACTTGGTTGCCAACAACTTTTTTCAGCGCGGCCTGGAGCAAATGCGTCGCGGTGTGGTTGCGGGCGGAGGAAAGTTTTTTGTCGCGGTCGATGCGAATTTCAACGGCGTCGCCGACTTTAAGCTGACCTTCCTCGACGTAAGCCTCGTGGTAAATCGTGCCGTCGGGAAGTTTTTTCGCGTTGGAAATTTTAATCTTGCCGAGTTCGCCGAAAATCCAGCCCTCGTCGCCGACTTGTCCGCCGCCCTCCGCGTAAAAGGGCGTGCACTCCAAAATAATTCCGGCCGCGTCGCCGTCGGTGAGTTCATCGACAAGTTTGCCGTCCTTCCAAATTGCAAAAACTTTTGACGACGTGCAAGTCTCGTCACGCGTGAGGTGTTCGGTGTCGACGTTAAGCAGGTCGGGAACGTCAAGGCGTTCATTTGCGGCACGAGCGGCGCGGGCGCGTTGACGCTGAGCCTCCATCGCCGAATCGAAGCCTGCCTTGTCGGGCGCAAGGTTGTTTTCCACCAAAATTTCCTCAGTCAGCTCGAACGGGAAGCCGAACGTGTCGTACAGCTTGAAACAAATTTCGCCGTCGAGTTCGGATTTGCCCGAAGCTTTGGCGGCGTCGATCTCCCGCGTCAAAACTTCCATGCCTTGCGCGAGCGTCGCGGCGAAACGATCTTCCTCAAGCCGCACGACTTTTTTGATGTAGCCGACGTTTTTGGCAAGTTCCTCGAAGTCAGCGAAGCCGTCATAAATTTTCGCGACGACGCCAATCGCGCCTTCAAGGAATGCGTCGCGGATACCGAGCATGCGCCCATGACGAATCGCCCGCCGCAAAATTCTGCGCAGGACGTAGCCGCGGCCTTCGTTCGACGGCAAAATCTTATCCATAATCATGAACGCCATTGACCGCGCATGGTCGGCGATAACTTTCATGGAAATATCTTTTTTGGCGTCGTCGCCGAATTTCAGCCCGCTGATTTGTTCGACGTATTCGATTATCGGAAAGAGCAGGTCGGTCTCGAAGTTGGAGTTCTTTTGTTGCAGGACGGAAGCCAGACGCTCCAGCCCGCAACCCGTGTCGATATTTTTATGCTCAAGCGGTTTGTACTCGCCATCTTCGGTTTTGTCAAACTGCGTGAAAACCAAATTCCAAATTTCCAAAAATCTGTCGCAGTCGCAACCGGGAGCGCAAGTTTCTTTTCCGCAACCGCGCTCCTCGCCCAGGTCGATATAAATTTCGCTGTCGGGACCGCACGGACCGGGACCGATTTCCCAGAAATTGTCATCAAGGCGGATTATGTGTTCGGGATTGAGTCCGGGTTGCTTGAGCCAAATTTGCTCGGCCTCGTCGTCGTTCGGATAGATTGACACCCAAAGTTTTTCACGCGGCAGTTCGCAGACTTCCGTCAAAAATTCCCACGCCCACGGAATTGCCTCCGCTTTGAAGTAGTCGCCGAAAGAAAAATTTCCCAGCATCATAAACGCCGTATGATGTCGGGCAGTGCGTCCGACGTTTTCAATGTCGCCGGTGCGCACGCACCGCTGATTTGTCGTCACACGCGGGCACGGCGGCTTAAGCTTGCCCGTGAAGAACGGTTTAAGCGGAGCCATACCCGCGCCAATCATCAACAGCGTCGGGTCGTTTTCGGGTATCAACGAAAAGCTCGGCATGACGAGATGTCCTTTGCTCTCGAAAAATTTCAGAAACGCCGTAGCCGCTTCTTTGCCTGTCATGTATTTCAAAATATCAACCTCCAAAAAATTTTCGCCGCGAATTATAGCACAGCGGTCGTTGCTTGTCGATTGACGCGCAAGAACTTTGCCGTGCATGCCGAAAAATTTTTCAACGAAAGAAGCAGAAGCGATTGTCATGAAAAAATTTTTTAAAGAGACGTGAGCTTTCTGAATCATCGAGATTTCGCCGCTTAAATGTTATCGTGATGGGTCGAAGTCAGCGGAAGAGATTATCGGCTCGAAGTCAGCAAAATTAAAATTGGCTGGAACCTCAACAGTCGGAGCGCGGAGAAATTTTTTGCCGTCGAAGTCGGGCTTGCCGTCCTTGTCATTAAAAGTCGTGCGACATCTCGGATAATTCGAGCAACCCCAGAACTCGCCGTTCTTGCCGTTGCGTTTGACGAGCGCAGAGCCGCAGTTCGGACAAGTCGGCGCACCTTCTTTAATCAGCCGAGCGGAACGAGCTTTGCCGTCAAGATCTGGCTTGCCGTTGTCGTCGTCGAAGGCCGCCTTGCAGTCGGGATAATTTGTACAGCCCCAAAACTCGCAGTAGTTGCCGTTGCGTTTGACGAGCGCGGAGCCGCAGTTCGGACACTTAAAAATATCTTCGGCGTCGGCGAATTTTGCGGTGGTCGCCGCCTCGACAAGCTCGCTCGTGAATTTTACCTGCCCCGCCAAAAAATCTTCAAGCGTGCCGTCGCCTTCGCTCATAGAGTGAAGTTTATCCTCCCAAATGGCGGTCGCGTCGGGATAAGTCATTTCATCGGGCAACGCATCAATCAGCAGATACGCTTGCTCGGTCGGATAAAGATTTTTTTTGACGACGCGCAAAAATTTCCGCTGAATCAAATCTTCGATTATAGCCGCCCGCGTCGCCTCGGTGCCGATGCCGTAAACGTCCTTAAGCTGTTTGCGTGCGTCGGGATTTTTTACGTACTTGTGAATGTCCTTCATGCCCTGCACCAGAGTTGACGAAGTGAATCTGACGGGCGGCTTCGTGACACTTTTCTTGAGGTCGCCGGACTTGTATTGAACGTCGTCGCCTTCCTTCATCTGCGGCAAAAAAGTATCGCTCTCGTCGTCGGCTTTAGACTTCGGCGCGGTATAAAATTCCCGCCAGCCGAGTTTCTTGACGACTTTGCCGCGAGCCGTGAAAGTTTCGTCCTTGTACTTGACGGCGACAACGGTCTCGTCGTAAACGTGTTGTGGATAAAATTGCACGGCGTAGTTTTTCGCAATAAGCATGTAGACGTTTAACTCGACGACGGTCAGTTGCGTGTTTAACGGCTTGCGCGTTGGAATAATCGCATGGTGCGCGGAAATTTTTTTGTCGTTCCAAGCGCGGCTTTTAATCGCGGCCGAAGCATTCGCAGATAATTTATGCAACCGTTCGTCACTCAAAGCGGCGAGATTTTTTAAAATAATCGGCGCGTCTTTAAACTGGTTTGTCGGCAAATATTCGCAGTCGGAGCGCGGATAAGTCGTCAATTTTTTTTCGTAGAGACTTTGCGCGGCGTCGAGTACTTGTTGCGGCGAATAACCGAAAGCTTTGCCGGCGGTCACTTGCAACGTCGACAGCGAGAACGGCAACGGTTGCCACTCTTTTTTTTCGGTCGTCTTGTACGAAGAAATTTTTCCGTCAAACGGCGCGGCAGAAAATTTTTTTGCGAGCTGTTCAGCAAAATTTTTGTCGACGAGTCGTCCCTCGCCGTCGAAAGCAGACAAGTCCAGCATCTTTTTTGACGGCTTGAATTGCGCGGAGAAAAGTCCGTTGGCGTGCTCGAATGTCGCACGAATCGTGAAGAAGTCGAAGGGATTAAAATTTTTTATCTCGCGTTCTCGGCGCACGACCAGCGCAAGCGTCGGCGTCTTCACGCGGCCAATCGGTAAAATCAATCCGTCGTGACCGTGACGGCGAGCCGACAGCGTGTAAGCCCGCGAAAGATTCATGCCGATGAGCCAGTCGGCACGCGAGCGAGCCAGCGCGGATTGTTTCAGGTTGAAGAATTCGGCGTTGTCGCGCAAGTCGGCATTGGCGCGGCGAATGCTCGTCTCGTCCAAGGCGTTGAGCAAAATTCTTTTGACAGGCTTTTTGTTGCCTACGAAGTCAAGCACCTCGTCGACGAGCAGTTGACCTTCGCGGTCGGGGTCGCCGGCGTGAATAATCTCATCCGCACGACTTATCAGCGACTTGACGATTTGGAACTGCTCGGCGGTCGAAGGATTGACTTGCAATTTCCAATGTTCGGGAACAATCGGCAAATCCTCCGCACGCCAAAATTTATATTTCGGGTCGTAAGCGTCCGGCTCAACCTGTTGCAACACGTGACCGACGAGCCAGGTCACAACGCCGCCGTCAGTTTTTATAAAGCCTCTGCCGCGTTGGGGATTTTTCAGGCACGACGCCAGTTCCCGCGCCATCGACGGCTTCTCGGCTATGTAAAGTCTCACCAAAATTCACCTCGCGCCGATTATAAAAAATTTTTCCGCAACAGACAACCTCGCCTTCCCCGAACAAAAAAAAATTCCGACGTCTTGTCGGAAAAATTTTTCATGTCCGAATAATTTTCGCGAAGAAAAATCCGTCGGTGTTCGTCTCGTGCGGCAGGAGTGTTCGCATCTCCGTTAGCCGAAAATCTTCGCGCGACGACAAAAAATTTTCAACGACCGCTTCGTTTTCGCGACGTGTGATTGTGCAGGTGCTGTAAAGCAAAATTCCGCCGCGCTTCAGAGCTTTGGCCGCGCTCGCCAAAATTTCCGACTGCAACCCGGGCAACTCCTGCAGTTCGTTGAAATTTTTTCGCCAACGCAAATCCGCCTTCCGACGCAACACGCCCAGACCCGAACACGGCGCGTCGACTAAAATTTTGTCGGCCTGTTCAAAAAATTTGTCGCCGATTTCGCGGGCGTCAATCAACAGCGGCTCGATAATTTTTATGCCGAGGCGTTGCGCGTTTTGCGCGACGTGCTCAAGTTTCGTCTCGTAAATGTCTGCCGCGACGATTCGTCCGCGATTTTTCATCAGCTCCGCCAAATGCGTCGACTTGCCGCCCGGAGCCGCGCAACAATCAATTACGAATTCGTCGGGCTTGGGAGCGAGCAACCGCGCCGCCGTCATGGAGCTTTCGTCTTGAACTTGACACAGCCCCGCCCGCAACGGTTGGAATTTGTCAAGCGCACCGTGTCCGCGACAAATGACGCCTTCGGGTGCGAGTGTCGACTCCTCGGCTTGTAGTCCGAAATTTTTCAGCGCGGACAAAATTTTTTCACGCGTCGTTCGCAAAAAATTTACGCGCAGGCACAGCGGCGGATCGGTGTTGTCGAAGTCGAGCAGTCGTTTCGTCGCGTCGAGTTCAAATTCTTCCGCGAACAGCTGTACGAGCCACGCGGGGTGAAAAGTTCGCAACGCCAGCGATTGCACGTCGTCGCCCGTCGGAAAGTCTGATTTATGCATGTCGCGCACGGCCGAGCGCAGTACGCCGTTGACAAACTTTGACGCGCCCAGTCCGCAAAATTTTTTCGACAGCTCCACCGATTCATTTACCGCCGCAGAATTCGGCACACGGTCGAGGAAAAAAATTTGATACATGCCCACGCGCAGGACGGCTAAAATTTTTTCGTCTACTTTGGCGAGCGGACGGTTGAGGTATTTGGAAATTTTCCAATCGAGTGACGCGCCGGCCTTCACCGTGCCGTAAACCAGCTCCGTGCAAAATTTTCTGTCCAGGTCGGAAAATTTTTCTTGCCGCAACGTCTGCGCCAATGCCACGTTCGCCCATGCACCTTTAGCCGCCACGTCGAACAAAATTTTCGTCGCCGCCAGTCTCACGTTGTCCAAGGCGAGCCTCCTAATCAATGCGAATGATTTTAACGTCGCCGGCCGCCGAAATAATTTTGTCGTCGGCAACTTCGCGATTCCTGTCCATGAAAACTTCCAGAAAATTTTTGTCGGCACGATAGACCGCGTTCGTCACGCCGTCAAGATTTTTCAGCGCGTCGACAATTTTTTTCTGAGCAGTTTCGTCCGCGTCGACGTAAACGACTTTGTAATCGAGCCGCTCGATTTTGAAAATCACGGGGCGCGTGCCGTCATTGCAACAGGCAATCATCATATGCTCATCGTTCGTCCAGCCGCGCATTATTGAGCCGCCCTGCAGAGCCGTATAAACATAGCGGCTGAAGCAGTCCCAAGCCTCGGAGCAATGCGCACCTTTGCCTTGCGTCCAGAAAGTGTCCTCGTCGCCGTAACGCTCGAAAATATATTCCGTGCCGACTTCGTAGAACGGACACACGCCCGATTTCGGATCGGCAAGGTATTTTTCCTGCAAGTCGCCGAAAACTTTTTTGTCAATGACGGTCAGCTTGCACTTGTACTGCATG
>CAMZDU010000001.1 GCA_947305445.1 uncultured Selenomonadales bacterium | reverse complement strand
GGATACACGGCGTCTGCTCCAAAATATTTTTTGAACGCCTCTTCAACGGCGCGGTGCAATTCGGGCGTGATACCGTCTTTGTAAACATCGTTTCTGAGAAATCGATAGCGATCGTTATTAAAAAGCAACTCACTCTTTACCCTATATTGCAACTCTGTATTGTCACGAAAAAATTCATCCTTGGCAAAAAATTCATCAAGCCGACGCAATTGACAAATATGATTTTCAATAAACTTCGTCACGCGTTCAGGCGGAAATTTTGAAGAGGTTTGGGAATCCGGCGAACTACGATAAATGTAAAACGGTTGCGGCGTCTTGACGAAAACTTTTGCACGCATGAGACACTTTACAAAAAAAATCCGTTACCGGTGAACGATTCAAAGCGCACATCATTCTCCGCTAAAAATTCCCGCCGTAATATATTGTATTGAATATCTACAAAAGTTCCGCCGTTCACCCGTTCATTGAATCGATCTAAAAGATTATCGGACATTACAGTCACCTTGTCGACACGGTTTTTGTCGTGATATACAATTCGCAACGGCGTGCCCTTTTTTATGACACCGTCGGGAGGTGTGCCTAAATGAACGGTGGAGTGCACAACATCGGCTTGAAAATGTTCGGCGACCGCATGCATGTGTTCCAGCGCGTTCGGCAGATACATATCGTCGCTGTGCAGAATCATGATATATTTGCCCGTCGCCTCGCGCAACATTCGGTTATCGGTCGGGAATTCGCCGATATTTTTTTCATTGCGGCGGAGCTTTATTTTGCCAGAAGAAATTTCAGTAGCGTATCTTTCCGCGACGAAATCTGCGGAGCCGTCGGTCGAGCCGTCGTCGCGCACGATGAGTTCAAAATCTTGAAACGTTTGACCGAGCACGCTGTCAATCGCTTGCGCTATATAGTGCTTGCGGTTGTACATTGGAATTATCACGGAAATTTTTGGTGCGGCCATGAAAAATCCTCCTAAACAATGTCGATAACTTCGCTTGAGCCTTTGGAAATATCCATGGTGATTTGCCCGTCCTTGACGAGAATTTGACGGTCGGCGGCCTGAGCAATGTCGGGTTCATGCGTGACAAGAATTATCGTCGAGCCGGCGGCGTGCAGTTCGCGGAATATCTCCATAATTTCGCCGGTCGATTTCGTGTCGAGATTGCCCGTCGGCTCGTCGGCCAGAATGATTGCCGGCTTCATCGCTATTGCGCGGGCGATTGCCACACGTTGACGCTGACCGCCGGACAATTCCGTTGGCAGGTGTTCGGCGCGGTCGAAGAGCGAAACTTTTTTTAAAGCCTCCGTTGCCAAGGCGAGCCGCTCCTTTGAATCAAGACCCGCGTAAACGGCCGGCAATGCGACGTTCTCCAAACTTGTCAGCTTCGGCAACAGATTGAAATTTTGGAAGACGAAACCGATTGTCTTGTTGCGGATGCGAGCCAGCGCGTCATCGGAAAGCCCGCTGACTTCTTGGCCGAGCAATTTATAAGAACCGACGGTCGGTCGATCCAAACAGCCGAGGATATTCATCAACGTCGATTTGCCGGAGCCGGAAGGCCCCATAAGCGCGACGAACTCGCCCGCGTCAATTTTCAAGTCCACGCCGTTTAGTGCGGCAACCGTTTCCGAACCCATGTGATAGAGTTTCTTAACGCCCGTAATCGTGACGACGTTCGCCATAAAAATTTCTCCTTACAAATTTTACGCAATGATAACAAAAAAAAAACTCCGCCGCAATCGTCGACGGAGGATATTTTTTTTCAACTATACTCACAACGAATAACTAAGCCGCGCAACAGTCGTAGAGCCGACGAAGGAACCTGCCGAAGCCGCGAACGGTCGTATCGAGTTTGAACGGCTCCGTAAGGCGATACCACACCTCGTGCAACGTCAACGCGCTGTTTAGGCCGTCGAGTGTCGCGAAAAGTTTTTTGTCGACCAGCCGCGCCGGATTCGTCTCGAACATTGACGAATCGATCAAAAAAATTTCGCGGCCGTTCAAAGTTTCGATTTGCTTCAGCCACGCCGCGAAGGCCTCAACGTAAAAGTTGAAGTTCACAACGTCCGGCTCGGTTACCTTCACGCCGTCAAGCAGGTCGACAAACCACGGATACTTGTAAGCCCGCTCATTGCCCGAAACCAAATCCGCCAGCACCGGCTTGACTAAATGCACGTAAGCAAAAATAAATCTGGCGAATTGCACGAAACGTTCACTCGACGCGGGAAAGTCGCTCCACGAAAATTTGTCGCGTTCGTGGTGGCAGATGTACTTAAAAATTTTCGGCGCGTTAATCGGTCGAGCGAAGAAGTCAACCGCCGCCAACGCCGCATAAAGTTCGACGACGTGAGCTTCGTTGCGCTGATTGGCGGAGCCTACGCTGAATTCCCCGACGGGCGTCATAACCGAATCGCCGATAAAATACGTCGCGTCGAAAAGATTTTCCCGCTCCGCGTAATACTTTAACGCCGCCTTTGTGTTCGGCAGAAAATTTTCACTGCGGGCAAACAATTCGTCTTTGACGTCGGTCGGCGTGAAACTGAAGTACGGCAAAATCAACACGCCGCCGATTGAAATTCTGCCGGCGTAATCGACCAGATTGTTGCGCAAAAGTCGAGCCACGGTCGGCAAGCCCGCCGCGCCCGTTCCGCCGAAAACCGAGCCTGCCAGAAAAATTTTCACGGAGTCGCCCTCGCCGATAGTTTTTTCAATCTGCGCAGTCAACGTCGTGGTGTTCGTGCGGTCGTCGAAATTTTTGGCAAGCACCGCCGCGCCGATTGAAGGGTGCCCGCGAAAACCTTCGTTCAGCGTCGTCGAGCGTTCGCGCCGCGTGTAAAGCACTTCGTAGAGTTTGCCGACGGGCGTGCCTCTGTGATGATGAAATTCCGTCAAATCGTCAAGCGTCTTGTCGTGGCCGGTCGGATTCCAAGGGAACGGTCGCACAATGGAAATTTTATTTTTAAACAGCGGCGTGTCGTTGCCCACGGAAAAATTTTGAAACTCCGCGAAATTGTTCAGCGCGGTGGACGTGCGCTCCAAGTTGCCGTTACCGACGTCGGGATCAATCGCCGCGATATAAACTCGCTCGTCACTCGGCAACAAGCCGGCAATGCAAAGATGCGTCAGCGACTCCATAACCTTCGCGCCCGTGCCGCCGATTGATACGAAATAATAACTCATCTAGTTGACCGCCTCCGAATCAAAAAATTTTAATCAATAGCGCGTCTTCGGAGCAGTGTCGCGTGTCGGCTCGTCAACAGTGTCGTTAACGTCGGGGACGGTGCGCCGTTCAATTTTCGGCGGCTCGTAAGTGCGTCGCTCCGTGGAACTGGTGCGCTCGTCGTCGTAACGTCTGCTTTCCGTGGAATTTGTGCGCTCGTCGTCGTAACGTCTGCTTTCCGTGGAACTGGTGCGCTCGTCGTCGTAGCGTCTGCTTTCCGTGGAACTGGTGCGCTCGTCGTCGTAGCGTCTGCTTTCCGTGGAATTTGTGCGCTCGTCGTCATAGCGTCTGTTTTCCGTGGAACTGGTGCGCTCGTCATAGGTTCGCCGCCCGTTCGTGTAAGAGCGTTCGTCGACAGAATTTCTGCGTTCGGTGGAGCGGCGGCGTTCGAGGACGGGTGCGCCAATGTTGTCTTCGCCGTCAGGCACGTCCCGTGCGCCGGAAGGTATCGAGTCTCTGTACTCGCGAGCGTCGCGCTCGAAACGTCTGCGGAGTTGCGGGTCAACTGAAATTCCCAGCGCGTCGGCAACAGAAATTCTCATCAGCTCCACGTCGGGAATCCAATAGCTTATGTCGTCAATGTAAAGCGGATAACCGGGCACCATGTCCGTTTCCAATCCGTGTTGCGAGGCGGCCTTGAGTGCTCCGGCCAATTCAAGCAGTTGACGCACCGACATATCGGTTTCGACAGCCTCAATGACTTCGCGGACGATTTTGGGAATGCGCGGAACAATTTCCGGCGACATGACTTTATCCATGCACGCGGTCATAAACGCCTGCTGACGTTTGACGCGTCCGATGTCGCCTTCCGAGTCGCGGTAACGAACATAAGTCACGGCGGTCTTGCCGTCCATATGCTGTTGACCGGGATAAAGATCTATAACAAGCCCGCCGTTGTCGTCCCACGGATCTTCGTAGTACATGCGCTTTTCAACGTCGATATCCACGCCGCCGATTGCGTCGATAATTTTAACAAAGCTGTTCGTGTCAACCATGACGTAATGATCGATATCGATGCCGAGGAAATTTTCCACGGTGGATTCTGTCAGCCCGACGCCGCCGTAAGCAAACGCCGCGTTAATTTTGTCGTAGCCAAGCCCGCGAATTTTTACGCGGGTATCACGCGGAATTGACAGCAATGTCGCCTGGTCGAGGCGCGGGTCAACGGTGGCAATCATCAGCGTATCGGAGCGGCCGACGTCGTCTTTGCGCTTGTCAACGCCCATGATAAGAACCGTCACCTTGTCGGTAGCTTTTATAAGCTCCTCTTCTTTGTCGGCGGCGATAATCTTTCGCACGGGATCTTTGCCATTGAACAGACTTGACGAGGCGAACAACGCGCCGGCTATCGCCGAGGCGACAAAGCACAACATCAGCAGAATTATCGGCAACAAATTTCGTCGGGGTTTCTTCGGCGGAGTGGTCGGTTCGTCGTTGTAATCCAAGGCAACACCTTCTCAAGAATTTTTTACGAATTCTATCACGCAACATTTTTCGACGCAACCTAAAACCGTCAAGCTTGAGAGCCTGACGGTTGAAGTTTTTCTAAATGTTTAATTAAAAATTTTTGTTTAATGGTGAATAGTTTTCTGAGTTGGCGGTCGTCGCTAACCGTACAACGAAATTAACTCATAATTCCTAACTGAATTCAACCTGCGTCTTCTTCCTCTTTGGCGCGGTCGACGAGAATGTTTAGGAGTTTCGTTGCGGCTTCGGGAATGTTGGTGCCGGGCGCGAAGATTGCAACGGCTCCGCTCTTATACAGGTGATCGTAGTCTTGCACGGGGATAACGCCGCCGATTGCAACGAGAATATCTTCGCGGCCGAGCTTGCGCAATTCGTCGACGAGTTCAGGCAACAAGGTATTATGTCCCGCCGCCAATGAACTGAATCCGACAATGTGAACGTCGTTATCAACAGCGTCTTGCGCGGCTTCCTGCGGAGTTTGGAAGAGCGGGCCGACGTCGACGTCCCAACCCATGTCCGCGAAACTGGACGCGATAACTTTCGCGCCGCGGTCGTGACCGTCTTGACCAATCTTCGCGACAAAAATTCTGGGACGACGGCCGGTAAGTTTCTCGAATTCATCTGCGCGGGCGCGAACTTTATCAAGCTCGGTTTGCTGACCGAATTCGCTGGAGTAAACGCCGCTGATTGTGTGAATCGTCGCCTGATAGCGGCCGGAAATTTTTTCGACGGCGTCGGAAATTTCACCGAGCGAACAACGCACGCGAGCCGCCTCAACCGCGCATTCAAGCAAGTTGCCGTTGTCGCGAGACTCCGCCGCCTTCGTGATAGCCTCAAGCGCGGCGCGAACGTCATCTTCGTTGCGTTCGGCGCGAAGTTTGTTAAGGCGTTCGACCTGCGCATTGCGGACGGCGGTGTTGTCAACGGCGAGAATTTCGAGCGGATCTTCTTTGTCGAGGCGGAACTTATTCAAGCCGACAATGGTCTCGTTGTTGGAGTCGATACGCGCTTGACGACGAGCCGCCGCCTCTTCGATACGCATCTTCGGCAAGCCGGTTGCAATAGCTTTGGCCATGCCTCCGAGCTGTTCAATCTCCTGAATGTGCGCCCATGCGCGGCGAATAATTTCATTCGTGAGAGCTTCGACGTAGTAGGAGCCGCCCCACGGATCGATAATCTTGCAAACGGAAGTTTCGTCCTGAATGTAAAGCTGAGTGTTGCGGGCGATACGTGCGCTGAAGTCCGTCGGCAGAGCGATTGCCTCGTCGAGTGCGTTGGTGTGGAGTGATTGCGTGTGACCGAGAGCCGCGCCCATTGCCTCCATAACCGTGCGCGAAATGTTGTTGAACGGGTCTTGCTCGGTGAGCGACCAGCCCGACGTTTGACAATGCGTGCGAAGAGCCATTGACTTTGCATCGGTGCCGCCCATCTGTTTGACAATCTTCGCCCAGAGAACGCGAGCCGCACGCATCTTCGCGACTTCCATGAAATAATTTTTGCCGATAGCCCAGAAGAAACTCAAGCGTTTTGCGAAGGCGTCAACCTTCAAGCCGGCGTTGATGCCCGTGCGAATGTATTCGAGACCGTCCGCCAAAGTGTAGCCGAGTTCGATATCAGCCGGTGCGCCCGCCTCTTGCATGTGGTAGCCGCTAATCGAAATTGAATTGAACTTCGGCATATATTTTGTCGTGTACTCAAAAATGTCGCCGATAATTCGCATTGACATATCCGGCGGATAAATGTAAGTGTTGCGCACCATGAATTCTTTGAGGATATCGTTTTGAATCGTGCCGTTGAGGATTGACTTGTCGACGCCCTGCTCAATGCCGCTCTGAATGAAGAACGCCAGTATCGGAAGAACCGCGCCGTTCATCGTCATCGAAACGGACATTTGGTCGAGCGGAATGCCGCTGAACAAAATATTCATGTCGAGCATTGAACAGACCGAAACGCCCGCCTTGCCCACGTCGCCGAAGACGCGAGGATTGTCAGCGTCGTAGCCTCTGTGCGTCGGCAGGTCGAACGCGATTGACAAGCCCTTCTGCCCTGCGGCCAGGTTGCGACGATAAAAAGCATTCGACTCTTCCGCCGTCGAAAAGCCCGCGTATTGACGAACAGTCCACGGACGGAAGACATACATTGTCGCATACGGCCCGCGCAGGAAAGGCGGAATGCCGCTCACAAAGTCCAGGTGATTCATGTGCGCGTATTCGTCGTGCGTGTACAGCGGCTTAACCGGCACATGCTCCATAGTCTTGTAGATAAGTTTGTCGTAGTCGGCTTTGGCGGCCTGTTCAAATTTAGACTTCCACTCAGCCGCGTCGGAGGCCGGGGCGTCGCTCAGGCTCATCTGCGTGAAGTCCGGATTTTTGTACTGTGCCATTATGCAATCATCCCTTTCTTCTGCTGCAGAGTTTGAAGAATTTTATAGCAGTTGGCTTTGACGTGAATGTATTCATCAATGCCCGCCGCGTTGTAAGTTTCGAGCAAATCTTTCGGAGCCGCGCCCGCCAAAAATACCGTCGCGTTCGGGAGAGCCTCGTGAAGTTTAGGAGCAAGCGCGGGAATAATTTCCGGATACGTCGCGTCGGTCGAGCAAATTACGACAGCGTCCGCGCCGGATTCTTTGGCCGCTTGAGCCGCTTCGTCGACAGTTTTAAAGCCGTTGTTGCCCAGCACTTGAAATGCACCGACCTGCAAAAATCCCGTGGTGAAATCTGCGCGGGCTTTGTGTTGCGGAATCGATCCCATGTTCGCGAGGAAAATTTTTACGTTGTCGCCGGTCTTAGCTTTAAAGTTCTCGGTGGTCTCGCGCAGAGCCTCGAAACGTTCGCTCCAACGATGCGCGGCAATCGATTTAATTTCGTCAACTTCGGCAGTGCCGAGAGCGTTTCTGATTTCGGCGATGGTCGCGCCTGCTTGAGCGGCCGCGATAACGCTGTCAACGTCGTCGGCTTTGACGGCGGCGAGTGCGGCTTTTGCGTCGACATTCGCGAGGAAAGCCTCAATGGCGGCTTTGCGCGCCTTCATGTTGTCGGCTTGGGATTCGGGGCGGGCGTCAATGCGCTCTTCGGTCATGTTCGGATACATATTGTTGCCAACGATACGATCCTTGCGAGTTTCCGCCGCTTTGAAACGAGCGGCGAGAATTGCGGCAATTTGCTCCTGCGGATAAACTACTAACAGCGCCGAGACAATACCGCCCTAGCCCACTACGACTTGAAACACCGCCCCAAATTTTTCTTTAATCTGTTTGGTCAAGTTCTCAACAGCCCACGAGCCGCCGGCGGGGTCAATCGGTTGCAACAGGCCGAATTCTTCCTGCAAAATAATTTGCATGTTGCGGGCGATACGACGGCTGAACTCGTCGCCTTTGCGGACAGGTTCATCGATGGTTGAATTCTCGAAACTGTCGACGCCGCCGACTACGCCGCTGAAAAGTTCCGACGTGTCGCGCAACATGTTGACGTAGGGATCGTAAACGGTCTTAAAGAATTTTGCGGGGCGTCCGTGAATGTGAATCTTCTGCGCCTCTGCCGAGCCTCCGAACGCTTTAACAATCTGCGCCCAAATCGGACGCACTGCGCGGAGTTTGGCGATCTGCATGAAGAAGTTTGCGCCCATTGAAAAGCCGAACATAATTTGACCGGCCGCCTCGTCAATCGTCAAGCCGCGTTCGAGCAGGGCACGCAAATACGCGACGCCGGTTGCCAAAGTGTAAGCGACTTCCTGAACGTCATTTGCGCCGCCGTTTGAAAAGACGTTGCTCTTGATGAAAATGGTTTTGACGTTCGGAGCGTTCTTGGTCGACCACTTTGCAACGGCCGCCGCCTCATCATAAAGTTTGTCGAGCGACTGACCAATTTTGCCGTTGCCGACGTATTCCGCTATCGGGTTCGCGCCGATTACGCCGCAAAGTTTTGAAACGTCACCGCCGTTCTTTTTGACGGCCGCAACAATCAGCGCGAGGAGCGGCAATGAACTTTCGCCGGCGTAAACGTACAGCGGATATTGGTCGAGCTTAAGACCGTTAAGCAGAGTTTCCGCGTCGTCGAGAGTGGTCACACTGCAACCGTGTTTGCCAATGTGTTCGCATTCGCGAGCGTCGCGGGCTTTACGGGTTGCGCAATCGACTTTGACATTGTAAATCGTGGAGCCTTTTTCAATTTCGTGCTTGAGAAGTTCGTTGTTCTCCGCGGGGAAAGTTTCGTCGCAAGCCTGAGCAATTCCCCACGGTGCGTTGACATAGCCGTTAGCCGTCACGCCGCGCAGATAATCGCCCATGCCGGGATAAGATTTTTTCGGCTGAATGGGTTCCGTGTCGCCGTGAAAATACATCGGGCTGAAGGTGATGCCCTCGTAAGTTTTGGTGAACAATTTTTTTTCAAACGGTGCACCCTTGAGAAGTGCTATGCACGCCTCTTTCCACTCGTCGTAAGTTGGCGGCGTGAATTCGTCCAGCGGAACATCGGGAAAATTTTCTTGCGCCTCTGCGCGGCGAATCAGAGCTTGCAGATCCAACTCGGCGGACGCGTCTTTTTGAGTGCTCATACAGTAATTGACCTCCCATGAAGTTTTTTATTATGTGTTGCGAAAAGTTTCGTCTCGACCTCCTCAAGTCGCATTTGCAATTACTATCAACTATCGGAAATATTAGCGCACGTTATTATGAAATGTCAATGCCGCGCCGAAAATTTATGTTGCCGCTATTGACAAGCCGTAACGAAAAAGACAGCCGCCCGAATTTCAAGCGACCGCCATGTTTTCAATTAATTCCTAATTCCAGATTCCTAATTGCCGTAGCCGAAGATGTAGCACAACGAGTTATTGTGAAACATCAGATATAAGCTTCCTCGTCGTCGATTTTGTTCCAATCAATGCCAAAAATTTTCGCGAGCAAATCTTCTGCATTGTCGGCCTCGACGTCCGCACTCTTGAAGGTTATCGCGAAAGTTTCCGGTTCCGCGTCATCCAACGATTTGTCGGCGGCTTTTTCGGCGGCTTGACGTTCCTCGGCGCGTTTCTCTTTGGCGGCCTCAAAACGTTCCTGTTGGTCGGCGGACATTTTTTCGAGTTGCGCGAAAAGTTTCATGTTGCCGTCGCCGTCGAATGAGACTGACAGTTGCGAGAATTGAACGCCGTCGCCCAAATCTTTCTCGGAAAGATTTTTGAGAATGTCGACCGCGTTGCCGACGTTGCCCATAACTTTTTGCGCGTAATCGTCGTCTTCGGCCATGCGCTCAAGTTCTTCGACGCTGAACATGACAGAGTAGGCTTTATCGCTGCCGACGGTCTGGGCGGTGTCCATGTTGTTGGAGACGACAAAATCATAGTCGCCGTATTTTTTGCGGAGCTTTTCGAGGAAACTCTGCGCTTTGGCGGAAAGTTTGCTCTCGTCCGTGGCGGCGGCTCCGGCCGCGTCGTTGTCAACGGTGTCGCTTTGCAACTTGGCCAGTGCGTCCAAACCCGCGCCGGAAAGTTCAACGGCAGTGTCATTGCCGTAGCCGGAGAACGAAGTTTTCTCGTAGGCGGCGGCTTTGGAATTCGTCGTGCCTTTGCCGACGTTGCCCGTGTTTTTGAATTGCGGGAAATAAGTTGTGTTGATCGTGTTAGCCATGGCGGTATCCTCCTTAACAAAAACCATTCCGTTGTTTAGCAAATTATAACACATTTTTACGCGTACTCAAGAAAAATTTTTCCCGCATCGTCGAGCGCACAAAAAAACCGGATTCAACGTCCGGCCAAAAAATATTTATTTTGAAATTGCTTCGAGTATGCCGTTAACAAATCGGCTGGAATCATCTGTTCCGTACTTTTTGGCGAGTTCGACGGCCTCGTTTATGACTATGCCTTTGGAAAGTGTCGGCTTGACGAATTGCATTTCGTAGACGGCCAGCCGCAAAATATTTCTGTCGGCAGCCATAAGCCGCGATAATTGCCAGTCCTGTTTCAAATGCGCCGTGATGATGTCGTCAATTTCCTGCAGGTATAAGCGCGTCCCTTTAACCGTGCCGTCAATGTACGACAAATCTTTTTTCGTGAGTTTCGGGTTGTCGTCGAACATCGTCTCAATCGCCAGGTTTTCGCAGTATTCGCGCTGGGTGTCGTCGTAGTTAAAATCCAACTGAAACAGTGCTTTAAAAGCTGCTTCGCGTGCAAGTTTGCGGCTCATAAATTAATCCTTCCGAAAGCAGATTAGCGGGGAAGCAGAATTCCATTTCCCCAATGACCTAAATTCACCAACGCTGAATTCGTTCGGGCAAGACTTCGTCGAGCTTGATGAGAATTTTTTCGACCAAGTCATCTTTGCTGTCGAAACGTGAACCAACGAACAGGCCTACTAGTCCGCACAGGACGATAAACAGCGTGTTAAAAAAACCTAACAACAAAATCGCCGCGCCCGTGCACAGACCCGCGATAAAGCCAACTTTCCGTGTGCGGTGCGACTCAAACATGTCAATGACAAAATTTTTGACCGCTTCGAACATTTGAACCACCGCCTAGCGTACACGCCGCCGACTTGCAGTGACGGGTTGAGCAATTTGTTTGACTTTGACTTCGACGGGTACGTAAAATTCCAAGCGCAGAAGTTCTTTCAGTGCGTCGTTTATGGCTTTGTCGGCCTCCTGACTTGCTTGCGGCGCGGAATAACCTTCGACCAGTGCCGTCGTCAACAGAATTTTCATCGGCGTGACGGAGCTTGTGATTTTTTCGACGGCGACTGTAAATTGATAAATGCCTTGGACTTGTGACAACGCCCGCTCGGCGATTTTTTGAACGACGGCATATTCTACTCGCACCAGTCCGAAATTTGTTTTATTGAGCAGGAATTCGCCGTTACTCGAACGCGACGTCGGAAGTGTCACGACCTTTTTGGTTCCCGTCACAATTCTTCTGAGCAAATCTTTAAACATGTCGACACCTCAAACGACGCGCCTGTCGCGCTCGGTAATTGCGTGAATGACTTCTTCGACTCTGACTTCGACGGGCACGCCGGACAGTTCCAGAGCCGTTTGCAGGGCTTCGTTAACGGAGGCAACCGTAGCTTCGCTGACACGCGGCGCGGAAAAACCTTGACCTAGAGCAATCGTCAGGCGAATTTTAATCGGCATGTCGCCGCTCTGTTGATAGACGGTGGCTTGAGCTTCGCGCACGCCGTTGATTGTGATTGCCGCCCGTTCGACGACATTGACAATGGCGGGGACGGCAACTTTGACTTCGCCGGGCTTGCCGCGTTCCAAATGAACGTCACCCGAAGCGATTGAGAGCTTGTTTCCATTGCGCGAGAAGACCGCCCTCAACAAAATCAAACTTGCCGCCGCCATTATCGCCAGTGCTATCAATGTTTCCTGCCGTGTTATGATGTGATTCAGTTCGTTTTGCCAGACGTCCGCGGGTATGAATTTAAGGCACACGCCCGCGCAGATTATTGTTGTTGCCAGCACCAAGAGGACGTAAAAAAGTAGTATAAGCCGTCGGATTATGCCCATAGAACTTTTTCACCTCCCGAAGATAAATTTGCCGACATGATTAATGGACGCGAGTGTCTTCCTCTTTCACCTCGTCTTCGGGGAAGCTGACACCCTGCACGTGAACGTTGACTTCGACGACCGAAAGGCCGGTCATTGTCTCGATTGCGCGTTTGATGTTTTCTTGTGCCGCCAGAGCAACGTCGGGGATTCTCGCACCGTATTTGACGATGATGAAAAGATCGACCGCCGCTTCACGCTCGCCGACTTCGACTTTGACGCCTTTGGAGAAGTTTTTGCGACCGAGCATTTCCGCGATACCGCCGACAACACCGCCGCTCATGCCCGCGATGCCGTCAATTTCCGTGGCCGCAAGCCCCGCAATAATACTGACGACTTCGTCGGCAATTTTTATCGCGCCCAATCCGGATTCATTTTTCATGAGTTCTTTTTCGTTGTCCATGATTTAATCGTTACTGAAAACTTATAAAGTTATAAAAACTTTTATGTTTCATTCCTGCTTCACGGAGTCCGCTTTCGCCCAAAAACTACTCACGTTTGCTGTAACTCTCCACAGGCGTAAATTCCCCGCTAACGAACGGGTACATATTGCAAGCGTCTTTTGTGTGACTGACTTGCAATACCAGCAACATTATGTCCTTTCGTAATATTCAGCAAAAGTCTGACTGTTCAATGTACATTCCGGCTTAGTTCTCGCCGGGTTTGTGCAGGATACGACGCGTCCTCGTCAACCGAGTTGACCGCAACGATCACATTATAAATCGATTGGCACGTCGACCTTATCAGCCGATAAGGCTTTAAATCTTATCACCTTCTTTTAACTTTTTATAGCTTTTCTTTAGCTGTTGTTTGTCTCCTCATTTGTGTGTGACAGTTGCCACTTTTCAGGCAGTATTCGCCGCGTTGAAGAATATCCCTGCCGCCGAAAAAATTTTTCCGCAGGTCGCGACGATTGACGCAACCGACGCCGCTTGCTACACAAAAAAATTTGCTCGTGCCGAATAAGTTTTTTGTGCATATCGGCAGAATTGTCGAAGTTCAAAAAAAAATATCCCCCGCCGAATTGGCGGAGGAATTTTTATGCGATTAAAAATTTTATCTCTTCATGTTCACGACGGTTTCGAGCATCTCGTCGGCTACGGTGGTCATTTTGGAGTTTGCCTGGAAGCCGCGTTGAGTGATAATCATGTCGGCGAATTCGCTTGCCAAGTCGACATTCGACATCTCCAGCGCGGAGGAAACAACCGTTATGCCGAAGTCGGCGATGGTTTTAATGTTGGCTTCGCCGGAGTTGTTCGACTCCTGATAAATCGTCGTGCCGACTTTACTTAAGCCGGCGGAGTTGCTGAACTGCGCGACGGCGATTTGAGCTTCGGCGCGAATCAAACCGTTCGTGTAAGTGCCGGTGATTATGCCGTTGCCGTCAATGGCTAAACTTTGCAAGACGCCCGACGTGTTGCCGTTTGTCGACGGGAAGGAAGTCGTATTGTTGGCGTATTGCGTCAAGCCGGTGAGGTTTATCGTCGCCTGATTGGAGGCCGCGCCGTTGCCGTTGGAATATTCAAAAGTTATCGAGCCGAGGTCGGTTTGACCGTTGGAGATAAACGAGCCTCTGTCGCTGAAATAGAGGAAGTTAATCGTGTTCATCGTGCCGACAATCGTAGAGCCGTCCGCTTCGGTCGCCGTGTAGCTGTTGGTGAATTCGTCGGAGGCGGGACCTTTTTGGCCGACGCCCGGCGCGATATAAATTCTCCAGCGGTTGTCGTAAACTTCATTCTCCGTCACACCTTCGGTAACGGTTTGTGTATTGCCGTCGCTATCGACGTAAGTATAGGAGACGTTGCCTTCTTCATCTTCGACGCGGGTCGCGGGATAAGTATTGCCATCGTCGTCGGTGTAAGTGTAAGCCGTCCTGACGGTTGCTTCAGCCGCCGCGTCAGTCAAATTATCGTCTGTGGTGGACGGGTCTTTGTCAATCAGCAACGTGACTTGGTGTTTGCCGCCGAGTGAGTCGTAAATCGTGGCCAGAGTCGTAATCGGAACGCTTTTGCCGACTTCGTAATAACCGCTGGTAACATGCAATTCCGTGTCGTCGCTCAAGGTAATTGTCGCCGCCAAAACGTTTGTGCCGTCGACGTTAATGCTGGTTGTGTCTTCGTCTTCACTGTCCGGCGTTCTGACAAGCGTCGCATCACCGTCAGCGGCGGCTGTATATTGAATCTTTTTAATCATGAGCGTCTCTTTGTTGAGGTTGCCCTGATAGTTGATTGCGGTGGTTTCAGTAGCTTCCATGGTTTTGCCGACGGGCACGATAATATCGGTCGCCAGGGCGTTGGTATTCAGAACGCCTTCGTCGGTGGCGTTCCAACCCTGCACGCGCAGACCGTTGCCCGGCATGACATAGTAGCCCTCTTCGTCGAAGGAAAATGAGCCGTTGCGGGTGTAATAATATTGTTCGCCGCTCCTCAGAACGAACAAGCCGTTGCCCGACAGCGCAAGGTCGGTGTTCTTGCCGGTCTGTTGCGGCGAAGAGTCGGTGAAAATCAAGTCGATACTCTCAACGTCGCCGCCCAGACCAATCTGACGCGGGGAGACGCCGCCGCGATTGTCCGTCGGCGAGGTGGCATTGCGCTGGAGCTGCGAGAATATATCTGA
The DNA here is from genome assembly GCA_947305445.1 of uncultured Selenomonadales bacterium. Lineage (GTDB taxonomy): Bacteria > Bacillota > Negativicutes > Selenomonadales > Selenomonadaceae > Quinella. Next base: position 1,753 of record CAMZDU010000001.1, on the reverse strand, counting down.
AAAAGTCGTGCGGCTCGATTTGAAACCGATTGTGTTGATGTTGGCAATGTTGTTTCCGATAACGTCCATGCGCGTCTGATGAACTTTCAAGCCGGCAACTCCGGAGAACAAGGAACGCATCATAGTAATCACTTCTCCTTTTCTAATTCGGCGCATCGTGTGACGGCCGGCGGTCAGATGTGTTTGACTGTTCCATGTCCGAAAAATTTCCTGAGTGTCTGACCGGATTAATTCGTATTATTGTCAAGCGATTGCTTAACTTCGCTAACTATATCGGCGGTTAATTGCGGGGACTTAAATTTTTTTTGGCAGTCAATTTGTCAGAAGAAACTTCTTCGGCGTTGCGCGGCCAGACGACGAGTAGCGTCCGCCTGCCCGTGCGATTTGTCCATTTTGTAGACGTAAGCCATGACTTCGGCAATGGCCTTGTAAAGTTCGGGCGGAATCTCGCGGTCAATCTCCAAAGCCATCAACATGTTGACAAGCGTCTTGTCTTGGTAGACGGGTACGGAATTTTTCTGCGCGGTCTCCAAAATATGTTCTGCGACGTGCCCGCGACCTTTGGCAATGACACGCGGAGCCATGTCGCGTTCGGCCTCGTATTTGAGCGCGACCGCCTTCCGTTGCGGGGCGATGTTTGTCTGTTGCGGAAAGTTTTCCCGTTCGGCCATGTCTATCATCCTTGCTGTGTGAAGATAAATGAAGCGAGCAACTCGATTAAAAATTTTTGCATGTCGTCGCCTCCGAAAATTTTTGCGTATATCTTAACACAATCGCCAAAGTGCGACAATGAAAAAAATTGTTGATTGCGTGAATTAATATCTTGCATTGAAGTAAACTAAAAATATTATAATCAGCGTCAATAAAAATCACGGCGCGAATCATATTGCGGCGGCGAACTGGTCAAATCACGTTGAAGTTGACGGACGACTTGTCACCGGACAAAATCCCGCGTCGGTGGAAAAACTTTGGCGCAGTTCCTTGCTGAACAAAAAAATAAAAAAGGTTGATGATTGACGGGCTGTTAAAAAAATTCTTTCCAAATAAAAATTTCTGTGCTATAATTTGCCGCAAGCGTATACATAAAGTTTTATTTTGGAGGTTTTAATTATGGCTAAGTATGTTTGCAACGTTTGCGGCTACGTTTACGAAGGCGACGCTCCGCCCGCCGAGTGTCCGGTTTGCAAAGCCCCTGCCGAGAAATTCACCAAACAAGAAGGCGAACTGACCTGGGCGGCTGAACATGTCGTCGGCGTGGCGAAGGGTGCTCCTGATGATATCATTCGGGATCTTCGTGCCAACTTTAACGGCGAATGCACGGAAGTCGGAATGTACCTGGCAATGAGCCGCGTCGCTTATCGTGAAGGCTATCCGGAAATCGGCGAGTATTGGCGTCGCGCCGCGTTGGAGGAAGCCGAACACGCCGCCAAATTCGCGGAGTTGTTGGGCGAGGTTCTCACGGACAGCACCAAGAAAAATCTGCAAATGCGCGTAGAAGCCGAGAACGGTGCCACCGCCGGCAAGACGGATCTTGCCAAACGCGCCAAAGCTCTCAATCTTGATGCGATTCACGATACCGTCCACGAGATGGCACGTGACGAAGCTCGTCATGGCAAAGCTTTCAAAGGTCTGCTTGACCGTTACTTCGGCAAATAATTCTTGACAGAAAAATTTTCGCGTGATAACATTGCACCCGTTGCAGAGGAGTGTCCGAGCGGTTGAAGGTGCTTGACTCGAAATCAAGTGTGGTGAT